>JBJKTB010000145.1:0-6495 GCA_046703345.1 Ignavibacteriaceae bacterium | reverse complement strand
TTTTGCAATGGGAAGCGGAGTTCTGGTACCGGCAACAACATCTTCACCCTGCGCGTTGAAGAGATATTCGCCGTAGAACAAATTGGTGCCGGCGGCAGGATCTCTTGTAAACGCAACTCCCGTACCTGAATCTTCGCCCATGTTTCCGAATACCATCGATTGAACGTTAACTGCGGTTCCCCATGATGCCGGGATACCGTTTAATTTTCTGTAAATGATGGCTCTGTCGTTGTTCCATGAGCCGAATACCGCGCCGATAGCGCCCCATAACTGTTCCATAGGATCATTCGGGAAGTTGTGCCCGGTTCTTTCTTTAATAGCCGCTTTAAATTCTTCAACCAGTTCTTTTAGATGATCAGCGGTCAGTTCGGTATCAAGGTTAAATCCGTTTTCGTGTTTTTTCTTATCGAGTATAACTTCAAAAGGATCTTCTTCATGCTTGTCTTTCGGCTTCAGTCCGAGCACTACATCTCCGTACATCTGAACGAATCTTCTGTAAGAGTCGTATGCGAAGCGGGGATTGTTTGTCTTTGCGATTAAACCCTGAACCGTTATGTCGTTAAGTCCAAGGTTAAGAATAGTATCCATCATGCCGGGCATTGAAGCTCTCGCGCCGCTTCTTACGGAAACGAGCAGCGGATTCGTAGAATCACCGAACTTTGCTCCCATTGCAGCTTCAACTTTCTTTAAGGAAGCGGCTACCTGCGACTTCAATTCCTTAGGATATTTCTGTTTGTTATCATAGTAGTATGTACAGACTTCGGTTGTGATAGTAAAACCTGCGGGTACAGGCAAACCAATGTTAACCATTTCCGCTAAGTTGGCTCCTTTACCACCCAGAAGATTTTTCATCTCGGCCTTTCCGTCCGCCTTCTTATTTCCGAAGAAATAAACATATTTTTTTTCTTTAGCCATTTTTTCTAATCCTCCATAATTAGATGATCGTTTTATTATTTATTATTTCATTTCTTTTAATAATGAATTTCCAGTTCCCTTTTCTTTTCCTTTTAACTCCCTTAATTTTTCGAATGATTAAATTTTTTAATTATAAAATCTCTAAGCTCAACTTCGTTATCCGGTACAAGCTCTATCTTCAGGTAGAAGATGTCTATGTCGTCGAGCTCTTTAGAAAACTTTGTAAGTTTTACGGCGTCTTTCTCCGTTGTTACTACAGAATGCGAGTTTGTCGAGTAAAACTCTTTTCTGATTCTCTGCACTTCTTTTAAGGCATATTCTTTATGATCCCTGAAAATTATCTGATGCTCCGCGTCGACGTTTGTCTGTTTAAGAGCATTGATAAACGAGTACGGATTTGCTATTCCCGAAACAACAAGGCTTTTCTGGCCTTTGAAGTCATCAACCTTGTAGTAATTTTTCTTCTTTACATCAACAAAGCCGACGGCTTTATAAAAGGCAGTAAAAATTTTTTTGCCCTCAAAATATTTTTTAAGTGAAGAAGGAATCTCTTCTTTCTCGGAAAACTTCCTGTTTATTATAACTGCGTCGGCTCTCTTAATAGAAGAAAAAGGCTCTCTCATTATTCCGGTAGGCAGAAGGTTCCGATTAGTAAAGGAAGCATCGTTCAGAAAGCGCTGTTCGCAGAGGAGAAGGTTTACGTCTCTTGCGATCCACCTGTGCTGAAAAGCGTCGTCCAGAATAATGGTATCAACTCCTGTCTGACGTATGAGATTTTTTGCGCCGAGGACACGGTTCTCCGAAACGGCAGCCGGAATTTTGCACTCCGCCGCAGTATGATAAATCTCATCGCCGCAGAGTTCAACCGTCGTCAGTATTTCGCTGCCTTCCGAAACCAGAATATATCCTTTCGACTTTCTTCCGTATCCGCGGCTGAGCACGCCGGTCTTTCTTCCTTCAGATTTCATCAAATTAGACAAATAAATCACCATCGGTGTTTTGCCGGAACCGCCAACGGTAATATTTCCCACCGAAATAACTTCGGCGTTTACCCTGGTTTCCTTGAAGATCATTTTGTCAAAGAGCAGATTTCTTATTCTCACCAGTAACGAATAAACAGGTACGAGCGGGAATAATATTATTTTTAGCAATCTCATGTTTTCGCTTCGGCGATTATAAAATCAAAAACTTCGTATCTAAAAATTTCCGGCCTCTCTTTGTATATCATTAAGCTTAGTTTCACATTCCTCAATCATTTTCGAAGTCTCCTCCCGGCCAAATGATGAGTCGATGTATATCGGATCCGAGTACACAGCCCTTACAGCAGAGAAAGCCTTTGGTATTTCAAACTTATCCCAGCTGTTCAAAAATCTTTTTTTCTTAAAACCGATTCCGAGCAGCACTACCGGCAGACCGCTTTTTTTTGCCGTAATAACAGCGCCGGCTTTCATTTTGAAGACCGGTCCTCGCGGGCCGTCTGGAGTTACAGCAACCGACTGTCCATTCTTAGCATAATCCACCATTATTCCCAAAGCTATGTTGCCGCCCTGACTGCTAGATCCTCTTACCACAGTGTACTTCCACTGTTTTAATAGCTTCGCAAGAAGATCGCCGTCCTTGCTCTTGCTTGTTAATGCCGCAACATTGCCGTACCTGTGCAAATACCACGGCAGAAGCATCGTGCCATGCCAGAAGGCGAGTACATAATTCTTTCCTTGCCTGTTAAGTTCGTCGACTGTTTCGCGGTTAATAAAGGTAATTCTTAAAGTTTTACAAAGAACATTAACCGCTCCGAAGAGGAAATAATTTCCTATAAACCTCAGACCGCTTCTGTAAATATTCTTAAGCTTCATTCATCAAAGTAAAAATTGCTTCGGCAGCACGCTTTGATGCTCCGATGCTTCCTAGTTTTTCTTTTATATCTTTTAATTTGCTCTTCACGGCGCTGTAAAAATTATTATCAGACAACAGCAGCCTGCATTCACTGTATATTGCCTCCGCATTCGCATCATTCTGTATAAGTTCGGCGGCTACCTTTTCACCGGCTATAATATTTGCCATTCCTATGTTGTTCAGCTTTATAAGGTTCTTTCCGATCATGTATGTAAGGCTCGACGTTTTGTATACTATTACCATTGGAAGTTCGAACAGGCCGGCCTCAAGCGTGGAAGTTCCGGATTTTATAATTCCGATTTTTGAGTGTTTGAGTAAATCGTATGTATAACCTTTAATAATCTTAAAGTCGACTTTGCCGTTAAAGCTTTCGAAAAAATTATACTCAATGCTTGAAGCGCATGCGGTTACAATCTGCAGATTGTATTCCTTCGCGAGTTTTCCGGCTGCCGATATAGATTCGGGAAATATTTTTTCCACTTCATGATTTCTGCTGCCGGGCAGTATAAGCAGTATCTCCTTTTTAGCGTCCAGCCCGAATTTTTCGCAGAGTTCTTCTCTGCTTAAATACTTGTATTCACTTATTCTTTCCAGAAGCGGATGTCCCACAAACTGGACATCTACGCCTGCCTTGCTGTACAGTTCTTCTTCAAAAGGAAAAACAACAAGCATTTTTCTGACCAGATTTCTGATCTTTTTTATTCTTCCGGCACCCCATGCCCAAATCTGAGGCGATATATAATAGATTATTTTCACCCCCAGCGGCTTCAGCCTTTTGGCGATGCTGAGGTTAAAACCCGGATAATCGATAAGCACAACGTCTTTTATGCCTTCGTTCTTTATAATATTCAGCAGGTCCTTCCTTACCCTTCTTATAAAGGGGAGATGTTTAATAACCTCAACGAAACCGAGAAAAGCCATTTTGTTTATATGATAAACAATTCTCATCCCGGCTTCTTTCATTCTGTCGCCGCCTATTCCGAATATTTCAATATCCGGATCGAGGTTCTTCAACTCGGCTACAAGCGAGGCGCCGTGCAGATCGCCCGATACTTCGCCTGCAATAATCATCAATTTATTTTGAGGTCTTTTACTGCACATTATTTGAATAATATTTTATCTCGTTGAGCTAACCGAATTACATTCTTCTGAAAAACCATAGAAGAAAGATTGTTAGAGAAACAAAAAAGAAAGCCTGCAGCGTTCTCTTTTCCGATTTTAGTCCGGCCTTCCAGTCGAGAGGAGGCTGAACAACACTCTGCTTTTTATACTTAGTAAGTCGAGGTATAAACCGCGGAACACTTTTAACATAATCTTGGTACTGCTGACCGTACGTCTTGCGCAGGTAACCTTCTTCTTCATTAACAATAAAATGATACTGAACGAAGAAGAAAAGAAGAGCAACGATCTGCAGATAAGGAAACAGCGCAAATGACATTATACCGAGTCCGAAGTACATTAATATATTGCCGACATATAGCGGATTTCTAACGTGTCCGAACGGGCCGCTAATTATTAAAAACGTACCGCCTACGGCTCCTGTGGTTCTTGTTTCGCTGCCGGCCCAGCTTACGCCCCAGTAACGGATCGATTCGCCGCATAGAGCGATGAGGAAACCCGCAATTAAACTCCAAACGTTCGCGTCTTCGTAAAAAAGCATGAGAAGAAGAAACGGTATTGGGGTATAGCTGCGATACTTGAAAAATTTTGCCGCGATGTTTGACATAAAATTTTTTCCGGAATTCTTGCCGGCATTTCCGCCGGAAATAAACAGTTAATTGTGAGCGGTCTGCCTGCCGTCTTTTACTCTCTAATATAAGTCTCTCTTCTTTTAAGTTCCGCTTGATGACGCTTTTTCAGATTTTTTTTCGATCTCAACAGCTCCAGTTTTGCAATTACGTCTTTGAAATCTCCAAAAGGGAAGTAAGTGATCCTTTCCGTCTCGCAGAACTTAAGCAGCCCGTCCTTAGCGAAAATAAAATCGCAGAACTGGGCCGTATATTTATCCGAGTTGCCGTCACCTATAAACACCGTATACTCGTCGTCCCCGCTTAAATTAATTATATGATTCCGCTTGCAGTTAGCCGAGCTCATACATTCTGAATCCAGATAAGGGAACGAAGGAATAAGTTTACTGCCGCCGGCAATTTCCAGTTTATTGGAGAATACTTTTACACTAAGCAGGTTTTCTCTTTCAAAGATACGGCTGATATAATAATCGAATCCGTCGCTTAACACATAAAATTCAATTCCGTTTAAAGAACAATAGTCGGCGAATTCGTGGAATGTCGGATCGATCTCAAGACTATCGATGAATTCGTCAAGAGAAGCCTGACTAAAGTTCTCAACAGATTCGAACAGTCGAAGCCAGCATTCTTTTGCGGAGATTTTATCGCTCAGAAGTTTTTCTATAATATCATTTACTTTATCCGGATTGCCGAACTTTCTAAATATCGCTTCACCGACGTCGTACTTCGATATCGTACCGTCAAAATCGACAAATATTTTGAAGACTTTATTCATCCCATATCTTTCGTCATCAAATTTTGAGTGTCCGTTCTATCCGCTCTCCTAATTCCTTTCCAGACGATCAGGTAAACCGTCTCTTTGTGAAAAGGGAATCGGGTAGGGCGTTAATTGGTTAGCACCATCTTTTTTACGGACACAAAATCGTTAACTCTGAACCTGTAAAAATAAATTCCCGGCTTCAGTCCCTCGGCGTGAAACGTAATTGAATTTTCGCCTTCGGGAAAATTTTGGCTTATATCGCTGATCTTCTCAACATGGCTGTTAAAGAACTCGATTGTAACAGTTCCCGCTTCGGGAAGATAAAAACTTATTTTAGTGGAGTCGGAAAAAGGATTCGGATTATTTTGCGCGAGTATAACATCCGATGAAGCGCCGAAGTAATTGAACCTGGAAACATCGGAGTATTGATGATTCCCGTGCGCATCGGTCTGTACTAACCTGTAATAAAGAGTGCCTTGTGTGTCGGGGACATCGTAATAATCGTACTTTACCGCCTCGCTTCTTCCGCTAGAATAAATTGTTTTTATTGTTCTCCAGGAAATAGAATCATTATCCGACTGTGCTGCTCTTTGAATGTTGTAGCTTATAGTACCTCTTTCGTTTGCAGAGTACCATGATATCTTAACGGAATCTCCCTGAAGCTGGGTTCCGAATCCTAGAATCTGCGAAACATAAGTCCCGGAGTTGAAAATCTTCTGGCCGTAAATAGTGTTCTGTTTATTTCTTTCATTTTTAAAGATTGCGATAGCTCCGCCATTACCGTCGGAAACGAGCGACAGATAGCTTTTGGGCGTATTGTAGTTAGTAGCGATCGCAACGCCTAACGAATCCCATTGAATCACACCAGAGCTGTCGATTCTTTGTGCATAAATGTTTCCCAGCACCGAATCGGCCCTTCTGTCAACCCATGCCAGTATTGCGCCGTTGTTATTATCGTCAATCATTTTCTGTCCGAACTGATCGCCATGAAGTTTTATAACAGGAACCCCGGTTTTGTTCCAGAGAGGCTTGCCTTTCTTATTGTACTTTTGGATGAATATATTTTTATCGGTTTTTGTTTCATTCGTCCAAGCAAGAATAACAGTTGAGTCGGAAGTTAAAATTCTCGGATTAACTTGACTTCCTTTCTGGTTTGTTGCCCTTCTTCCGCCGGCAGTC
>JBJKTB010000144.1:0-3561 GCA_046703345.1 Ignavibacteriaceae bacterium | reverse complement strand
AAGAGACTCCGGCGATGTTCTCTTTGACGCATAAAGCCATCAGATAATTGTTCTTCTTATGATCCAGCAGCTTGTCTGAAAACGCGACGCCGGGAGTTACTACTTCTATAACTTCCCTCTTAACTATTCCCTTAGCGAATTTGGGATTCTCCACCTGCTCGCATACTGCTACCCGGTATCCGGCTCTTACCAGCTTTGGAAGATATGTATCGAGCGCATGATGAGGAAATCCTGCCAAAGGCACATCCTCCGCCGCTCCGTTTGCCCGCTTAGTTAATGTTATTCCCAGCACTTTGGACGCAATTCTGGCGTCTTCCTCGAATGTTTCGAAAAAGTCACCCATCCTGAAAAGCAAAACGGTATCGGGATGAGCCGATTTGATCTTATTGTACTGCGTCATTAAGGGAGTTTGCATCGGATCCAATTTATTAAGAAAATAAAAATAATTTAATATTGAAAGAATTTCAATTATGTTATGTCTGCTCCGCCGCGCTCGATCGGTCAGTTCCTCAATTTAGATGCTCATGAATAATACGAAAATTTAAGCGCAAAATTCTTTAAAAAGAAAGATTTTTATGAGTTGATCTTTTTTGCCCGGTATAGGATAATTCTTTCTGAAAGTTTTCAGCCCGTTAATTCGTCCGGTAGTAGAATGATTCTTGATTAGCCTTAAGATTTTAATATATTTGCAATTCCTAATTTAACTGCGCGTCTTACAATTAAATCCTTTATCAGGATAACGAAATGAAAGAAGATTATCATAAATGGCACAGCCTTTACCTTAACCGCGAGTTTGAAATGCTGGTCTTCGGCCACGGCGGCTTTCCTGTGATTTTCTTCCCTACCGCAGGCGCCAGATATTACGAAGCTAAGGACAGGGGATTAATAAACTCCGTTCATCACTTTATCGAATCCGGACGGATAAAAATTTACTGCCCCGATTCCGCCGATTACTTATGCTGGTATAATTACTCAGCCCCTCCCGCCGAAAGGGCTATGACATATACACACTTTGAGTCGGCAATTATGCATGAAGTGCTGGAATTCGCTCTTCATGAAACAGGCGCAGAAAGAGTGGGCGCGGCCGGTGCAGGCTTCGGCGGATATCACGCTGTTAATATCGCGCTTAAACATCCCGACAAGGTTGGTATGATTTTAAGCATGGACGGGAATTTTAATATCAAGCCTCATATTTGGGGTTATTACGACGATAACTGCTATTTCAATAATCCGCCCGACTATCTCCCTAATCTTACAGATCAATGGTATTTATCCCGAATAAGGGAGATGAAAATACTTATTGAGGCCGGCACCGGCTCACCTTCTCTGGAAGAGAACAGGAATTTATCGCGCATATTCTCCGAAAAGGATATCCGGCACAAACTGGAAATTAAAAATGAAGCCAACGGGCATTGGCCCGGATGGTGCCGATTGTTCCCCGAATATATTTCATGTCTTATCGGCTGATTTTCACGGTATTTCATCCAAATTTGCTGATCTTCAGCATCTTTCTTACGCAATATTTTCAATTAAGTTTTATTATTTTTACATTAAAAGGCGGCGGAGTATTTAAGAATCGGGAAATCAGCCTGTGTTATTTAATCTTAATGAATCAAAATTATGACTATTTTTCATTTTCATGTAAAAAAATCGGCCAGATCAAAATACGCTATCGAAGGATCGCTTTTCTCCCTTCACGGCGATTTGATAATTTCCGACTTTCGTAAAGCCAGACTTCTTGCCTCCGCTATTAACAACGCTCGCAAGGCCGAAGGAAATCAATCGGATACTGTCACCGCGGGCCAGATCAATGCGCTTGGTTTGATCCATGAAATTTTTCACTTCCTTATAAGAATATATGAAGAACAGGAAAATCCCGGCGTTTTTGCAAAAGGACTTAGCTATCTAAAGACCAATCTCGGCGAAGCAGGGCTTGATAATTTACTTCTTGAATACGTGAAAGATTTCCCTCCTCCGTCGGTTTTTAACGGATCTCTTAGCCCTACCGAATATCTAAACGGCAGCGACGATACCAAGCCCAACAGGGAAATTGTTTTTGAAGAATTAATTCTTCTCTTCATTGAAAATAATAATCCGGCAGCGGTTAAGCTTGAAGACCTATTCTCTCACAAAGACCTTGCCGGCAGTACTGACTATCTCAGTCTTGTGGCCCATGCGGAAAGATTTTTCGGCGCTCAGAAACCTTTCGGTACCGATAATCTTCCCCTTATTGAATTCCTCAAAAAGCCTATTCTCAGCAGCCCTTACAGCATTGAAGAACAGCTTGAGTTTATAAGGGTAAACTGGAAAAAGTATCTACCTGATAAATTTATAGACAGGCTTCTCCTCGGAAGAGACCTGATCCTTGAGGATATGAAGCTCTTCATACAATTCGGCGGCGGGCCTAAGCCTACACCGCCTGTGCCGCAGTATGATTTCGACTCGGAATATTATAAGTCAATTTTGGCTAAGCTGGCAGCCGGCAAAAAATTATCCGAAGATGAAAGCAGGTATTATTACTCTGAAGCCGAAAAGTTTACGAAGGATATCGACTGGATGCCGAAGGTTGTTATGATTGCTAAAAACTCTTACGTCTGGCTTCATCAGCTATCTAAAAAATACGGCAGACAGATTACTCGGCTTGATCAGGTTCCCGACGAGGAGCTCGATCTGCTCGCTTCATGGAATTTTACAGCCCTTTGGCTCATTGGTGTCTGGGAACGCAGCAGCGCTTCAAAAAAAATAAAACAGATTACCGGCAACCCGGAAGCCGCTCCTTCTGCTTACTCGATTTACGATTACGTAATCTCCTCTCAGCTCGGCGGCGAAGATGCCTTTCAGAATTTAAAGAATAGAGCGTGGCTTAGAGGAATACGCCTGGCCAGCGATATGGTTCCCAACCATACGGGCATCTACTCGAAATGGGTGGTCGAGAAACCTGATTACTTTATTCAGTCGGATTTGCCGCCGTACCCGGCGTATACTTTCTACGGACCGAATTTGTCAGATGATCCGCGCGTTGAAGTGAGAATAGAAGATAAGTACTACTCAAGGGAAGATGCGGCTGTAGTCTTTCAGCGCAGAGATTCTCATACCGGCAGCGTTAAATATATCTATCACGGCAACGACGGAACTCATATGCCGTGGAACGATACAGCCCAGCTGAACCTCTTAAAGCCTGAAGTGCGCGAAGCGCTCATTCAGACGATTATGCACGTTGCGCGCAAGTTCCCTATTATCCGATTCGACGCGGCTATGACTCTGGCCAAAAAGCATTTCCAGCGGCTCTGGTTTCCCCAGCCGGGAACCGGCGGCGATATTCCTTCACGCTCCGATTATGCCATGACCAGACAGGCCTTCGATAACGCATTGCCGGAGGAGTTCTGGCGCGAAGTTGTAGACCGTATAAATTCTGAAATGCCCGAAACTCTTCTTCTGGCCGAAGCCTTCTGGCTCATGGAAGGATATTTCGTCAGAACGCTCGGTATGCACCGCGTGTACAACAGCGCCTTTATGCATATGACAATGAAGGAAGAAAATGATAAGTACAGGGAGCTTATC
>JBJKTB010000143.1:0-4375 GCA_046703345.1 Ignavibacteriaceae bacterium | reverse complement strand
GTCTTTTCATCAGCATGTTATCACCTCATCCATTTAATTCTCAAATATGGCCGATACAAACAGTTTCGGATCTAAATTCTGCAAATCATCGATTCCTTCGCCGACGCCGATATATTTAACCGGAATTTTCTGCTTCGAACATATCTGAAAGACCACGCCGCCTTTTGCCGTTCCGTCCAATTTGGTAATTACCAGACCGGTAATATCAGTCACCTTTGAGAATTCGTCTGCCTGCACCAGAGCATTCTGACCGGTATTTCCGTCAAGCACAAGAAGTGTTTCATTGGGAGCATGGGGAACTATCTTAGCCAGAACGCGTTTGATTTTTCCAAGCTCTTCCATTAAGTTGGCTTTGTTATGAAGTCTGCCTGCCGTATCAATAATAGCAATATCGTAACCTTTTTTAACTGCCGTTTCCAGCGTCTCGTACGCTACTGCGGAAGGATCCGAGCCATGCTTTTTGCCTATTATCTCAACACCAGCGCGTCCGGCCCAGACTTCAAGCTGCTCGTTTGCGGCCGCTCTGAAAGTATCCGCCGCGCCGACCACAACTTTAAATCCTGATTTCTTGAAATTATGTGCAAGCTTGCCGATTGTTGTAGTCTTCCCCGCTCCGTTAATTCCAACTACAAGAATCACGTACGGCTTGAACTTTTCAAAGTCGCTGCTTCCGTTTTTTATATCGGTATTCAGCACTGCGGTCAGTTCCTCTTTGACCGTTTGAATTACGTTGATATTTGAGCGGTCTTTATCGCTCTTCATCTTTACCCGCGTGTTCTCAATAATTCTTTCCGCAGTGTCGAATCCTATATCCGAAGTAATTAAAATTTCCTCGATCTCATCAAGCGTCTTATCATCAAGTACGGCTTTGCCGCTTACGGCCTCGGTTAATGTATTAACTAATTTGTTCCGTGTTTTTGTAAGCCCTGATTTCAGTTTATCTAGATTAAAGTTCTTAAACAGTGCCATGTTCTTTCTTCCGTTTAATAAATTCGTTTGCTCTGTATGCATACCCAATTAAAGATATAGCCATCATGAATATGCTCAGCCAATAAAAGATTATGAAGACTGCGCTTCGCCTGTCAACCATCAGTAAAATCATCAGTATTACCAAACCGATTGTAATTACGGTTATCTTGCCCAGCACATTAGAAGGCAATACTCTTCCCAGCTTATTCGAGACAAAAATTCCCCCTAGGAAAATTATTAAATCTCGTCCGATTATCGCGGCAAAGTAATAAAGCGGAATTTGTCCTATTAAAAATAATTTAATTACAACGGCGCCTACAGCAACCTTGTCCGCTAAAGGATCTATAACTTTCCCCATCTCCGTAATTTCGTTTCGCTTCCTAGCTAAAAATCCGTCCAGTATATCAGTAAAAGAAGCGAATACACACATAGAAAATATCACGATTCTCATCTCTGCAGACTGATAATAATCCAGACTTATCCACAGAGGTACCGCCATAAGGAGTCTTAACAGACTCAACATGTTAGAGGGTGTTTTTATTTCGCTTAGATTTATCTTCATCTTATTACCGCAAATTTACCTAATTTTTCCTCCACTTCATTATTTGAATCGTCGAGTCTTACAATTCTGTAGACGTAGATTCCGCTGTTCAGGAGGTTGCCGTTTAAATCCCGCAGATTATACTCAGCTCCGCCGTCTCCGTTTTCTTCACGGAACTCAAATATTTTCTTACCGTTAAGATCGAAAATAGTAATCTTCGCTCTCTGAGGAAGACCTGCAAACGTTATCTTCCCTTCCCCGTTATTTAATCGCGCGGGACTCGGGTAAACATACACACCGGAAAGATTTTTTGCAAAGCCGGAAAGAAGTATATAGCTCCCGGAGCCGGTATTAATCGGAATATTGCCGTCGGCAGAAGATGATCTTATATTTTGAATATGAAGCGTATATTCTTTCCCGACTGCGCCTACGGGCCTGGTTCCGTCAAGATGCAGTAAAACCGCTTTTGAATCTTTTGAATCGAATGAAACCGATGATACTCCGATCGAAGGCGTAAGCGTATAATTATTAGGAACGGACGCCGACTGCTGATCAACATCCAAATTGAATTCCAGCTTTACCAAATAGGGATTTAATATTTCGTGTGAAACGGCGTAGAACTCGATCTTCTGTTCTGCCGGCTTAACATCAAAGCTGACAGTATCGGCGGCAACAGGCGAACCGTAATAATCTTTTAAACCGGATACGATCAATTGATGTTCTCCCGGATTCATGCCGGCACTCATTGTAAGAAGATATGAAAACTGACTCGACGCGCTTACCGAATTCGGATAGCCTTCGCCTATCACCTGAAAATTATGAAGATCTTCTATAGTATTGTTCATAAGTCCTGTGAACGAAATATTCACGGTGAGCGGCGTAACACTCTCGGCTGACAAGACAGCTGCAGGGTTGTGGGCGTATATTTTTACCGGCAGGCTCAGCTCGGATAATGGCTGCTGCTTCGCGCCGTCAAATGCTTTCACCGAGTAGTAATAGTATTTCCCGGGTTCAACTCGCCGATCCGTATAGTAATCGGACACGGAAGAATCGATTAAAGAAACAGACGCCGCAGAGCCGCCTCTGTATATATAAAACTTACTTCCGCTCCCCTCCCATGAGAGATAAACCGAAGCGGAATCGATGCTGCAGCCGGAAAGGTTAAACGGTACTGACGCCTTTAGCGCGGATGAAAACTCGTAGAACTTAATTCCCTGAGTCGTTGGGAAAGCCACGTCCGGCACGCCGTTGCGATTTAAGTCGCCTACGAATACCGAGGAAGAATTTATATTTTCTTTATACGAAATGATTTTAACGCTTCCGTTGTCGTATCTGAAAATATATGAATAAGGGAAAGCAAAAAGTATAAGTTCATCTTTGCCGCCGTTATCGATGTCCGCAAACCTCAGCCCGTATTCTGCCTGCTGAAACTGGGAGTTAAACTCCGTAGAAGGATCAATAAAAGCCCGGTCGTAAATTACATTTACGGAATCCCCTTTGAGATTGAATACAAGCAGCCTGTTGAACGGTGCGATGTCTTGAGCAGGATCCGAATGAAGAAGTACCGCCATTTCGGTGGTGCCGTCTCCGGTAAAATTTCCTGCCGTCAGATACTCGGTTGAAGCGGGAAAACCAGTCGAAATAATTTTATCCTTTTGAAATTTGCCAGGTCCGACGATTTTATAATCGTAGATATCACCGTCGTCGTCAACCATCCAAATCTCTTTTTTGCCGTCGCCGTACATATCCGCAATAACCGCATGCGGCGCGTCCAGCAGATTATTGTAAGTGCCGTTCGGGGTGAAGTTAGGCAGCTGCACCGAATCAGACAGGCTCAAATCGTTTCCTACGTTCCACACGGCAATAGAAGTATCCGAGTTCATTTCGAGAATTTCGGTATTTCCGTTTCCGTAAATATCGCCGGCCAGTATCGGCCAGAACTTGCTTTCAGCCGACGCGAACTTTTGCTCCAGTACCGGCGACAGCGGCGAGGCCTGCTCTTCAATGTATCCCTGGTATACGAAATATGTAAGTAAGTCTTTTTTCCCGTTGTTATTAAAGTCTCCGAAATCTTTAACAATTTTTTGGTTGAGCGAATCGGTTACGACAAATTGATTACCCGCAAGTCGGTAAACATACGATACGGCGGCATTGGAATACGGGCGGAGTACAACCTCAGTTGAATCAGCCGTAGTAAGATTTATTGGATTTTTATAGATCTCACCCGGCGGGAGCGAAAACGGCTCTTCAGTTTCATTCGCAATTTCTGCGGGGAACTCCGTTTTAAAAATGAAATCGGTCCCCCCGTTATTTACAACTGTCTTAAGTCCAGCCAAATTTTCCGCCTCAAAATAAACTTCATACTCCGAGTTCTGCTCAATCAGATCGGTTGGAATGAATCCGTAATGCAGATAAGTAACCGACTCGGTATTGGTTGAAAATCCGTCAAGTGTAACAAATTTAAATGAAGATGTACCCGACTTACGGTAATACATTCTAACTGTAGCCGGCTGATTTGTATAAATTGCCGCAAGCACAGTTGTATGATTTCCGTAAAACGCGGGGCCGACTGTGACCAAATAGGCGCCCGGCGGATTTCTCATCACGTAAAAATTTTCCCTCTCCTCCATCGCGCTCCCCGAACTTACGTTTACCACCAGTCTTAAACAGTAAATAGTATCTTTATAAGATGAAAGATTTAGGTTGTAAATATTTTTATCGACAAACTGGTATTGCCCGTTGCTTATCAGCGGCGTCCACGAGTCAGGATTAAGCCCTGTTCCGATATATAAGCTGTAGCATGTAAAAAATGCGCAAAGTAACGTCCCAGCGAGGGAAAGAGACCCCCACGCCCCGCCCCCCCCC
>JBJKTB010000142.1:0-5559 GCA_046703345.1 Ignavibacteriaceae bacterium | reverse complement strand
AATACGAGATAATCTCTGCACTGCTGGGATCTTCAGAGAATTTTTCCATAGATCTATCCTTCCGGAATGTGATCTAATTAGTTAATTAATCTTTTCTCTTTTTTACAACCCCGTACAACCGGACTTTGTCTGATACAGCTTTAAATTTTAACAGCCCGGCTTATCGGAACATTAATATTTTATTCGCTTATTAATTTTTCTTTAAGATTTATCCTGGTTCCTTTCGATTCGTTTTATGTAAAGGTAAAGAGCAAGAGCAAGGAGAAGCATTATGGCCAGAGAAACGCCTAGCCCGATTCTCCTGAAATAAAACTCGTCAATTGCCGCCTGAGCTTCCTTTGAAACTTCAGTCGTAACGCCTTATCCTTTATCAACTACTTTCGCATACTTTTCTACATTGAATGAATGCACCATCGTTCTTGCTTCGAGCCTGGCCTGGTGTGCGTCGCGAAGCTTAAATTTAGCCTCGCTTACTTCCATTCCCTTCTGTTCGGCCTGCTGAACAAGCTCGGCGGCGTGCTTCTGAGAATCTTCCAGACTGTCGATAAGCACTTTCATCATTTTTGCTGCAGTATAACCTTTGGGATCTTTATCCTGCTGATGACATTTGGCGCATACAGTTCCGGGTGTAACGCCAAGAAGCTTATCAGTCGCTGTGATTATACCGTGGTTGCTGTGGCATGTTTCGCATTCGGGAAGATGCCTGTCGTCAAAAGCTTTTTTATGCGGACTTGTAGAGAACAACTCGGCATTCAGCGTATGACAGCTTCCGCATACCTGCGATATAGATTCGATGCCGGGAGGCGTTGCCGCGTGATTTCCGTGGCAGCTGTTGCACGCCGGCGCTCCGAGATCATTCTTTTGAAGAAGAGCAATACCGTGCACGCTCTTTGAGTACTTTGCGTACTGATCGGTTGGGATGCCGTAGCTTTTCATATACTCGGCATTGCTGTGGCACTTGGAACAAGTTCCCGGAATATTCAAAGGATACACGCTCGACTTTACATCCTTAACCGGCCTTATTCCGTGGCTTCCGTGGCAGCTTGCGCATTCCGCGGGTTTCGGATCTCCCTTTGAGTTACGTATTCCGTGAACGCTTGTTCTATATTTTACCAACTGATCAACGGGAAGTGCGGGATTATATGAGCGCATATAGACTGCGTTGCTATGACATTTAGCGCAGGTATTAGGAAGATTAAGTGGATACACGGGAGACTTAGGGTTATCCACCATTACAATACCGTGCGCGTTATGACATGTTATGCATTGAACGATTCTCTCTTTTCCGTTTAACGCTAATCTGCCGTGAACGCTGCTCTTCAAAAGCTCAAACTGATTAGTGGGTATATCTGCACCGTAGCGATGCATTGTTCTGCTGTCTGCATGACACCTTACGCATGCAGCGGTTATCTCGTCACCTTTCGGCACGCCTTTAAATCCTGCCTGCTTGCTCATCGCTTTATCCATTTCGTCTGTTTTGCTGTCGCCCCCGTGGCATGCGGAGCAGGAGATTCCTTTTTTAAAATGAATATCCTGTTTGAAAAGCTCAGCAGGCTGACCGCCTAGAGTTTCGTGGCAAGCAAAACATTGATCGACCTGTTTTACTTCATTCTTCTGCGCGGAGGCAATTGTAGACAATACGATTACTAATAGCGGGATCAATATTTTCTTCATGATATCCACCCCAATATGGTTAAGATTATGATGAACATTACCCCGAATAGTCCGAGATAATTGACGAATCGGTTTTGTTCGCCTTTCGCGCTTTTACGGTCCCAGAAAGGAACAAGAAGCCAAAGCAGTCCCGCCGCCCCGAAAAGCAGAATTCCAAGTTCTTCTCCCTCTATAAAAAATACATGCGAGGGAAAATACTTAAGGCTCTGGAACATAAATAGAAAATACCATTCTGGTTTTATACCTGCCGGAGCAGATGCGAAGAGATCGGCTTTATGCCCGAGATCCGCCGGAAAGAAAACGGCAAGCACGGCAAGCAGATTTAAAACAAGAAGCCAAAGCAGAAGATCTCTAAGAAGAAAGTTGGGAAAGAAAGGCATAGTTTTTTTATCTGCGTGCGGCTGCTTTTCCATGTGCAGAGGTTCGCTGATTCCCTGCCTCTGAATTAAAATAAGATGAATGCCCAGAAGTATGGTAAATATGCCCGGAAGAAGCGCAACGTGAAAACCGAAAAGCCTCGACAGAGTTGCGCCCGTTACGTCGGGGCCTCCTCTTAAGAATGTTTTAATAGGTTCGCCGATAATCGGCACCGAGCCTG
The DNA here is from genome assembly GCA_046703345.1 of Ignavibacteriaceae bacterium. Classification (GTDB taxonomy): domain Bacteria; phylum Bacteroidota; class Ignavibacteria; order Ignavibacteriales; family Ignavibacteriaceae; genus FEN-1297. Next base: position 3,287 of record JBJKTB010000142.1, on the reverse strand, counting down.
CTATGTCCGTACCTACTTTAGTTGCAAAGAATGAGAGTTCGTTCCACGGAAGAAGATATCCGCTGAAGCCGAAAAAGAGCGCGAGAAAGAACATCAGCATTCCGGTTATCCATGTAATTTCTCTCGGCTTTCTGTATGCCTTTTCGAAATACACGCTGAACATATGTATGAACGCGGAAAGGATAAAAAGATTTGCAGACCATGCGTGAATCGAGCGTACGAGCCATCCGAACCTAACTTTCGCCATTATGAATTGTACGCTTTCGTAGGCCTGAGCGGCGCTTCCTTTATAATAGAAAAGAAGCAGGATGCCGGTTACAACCTGTATGATAAAAAAGAAAAGCGACACGCCGCCGAAATAATACCATACGGAATATCTGTGTACCGGCACGTATTTCTTCCCCATAAATTTAACCAGGTCCTCCAGCTGAAGTCGTTCGTCTATCCAGCCGTAAGATTTTTTCAAAATATTGCTCATGGCATTCTCACGAATTTTTTGAAATAATTACTTCGTCACCTTTAACAACAACCCTGTAAGGTTCAAGAGGACGAGGCGGCGGCCCGGCAATGTTTCTGCCGGTAAGATCATATTTACCGTTATGGCACGCGCACCAGATCAGCCCCATGTCCTTCCGGTACTGAACTGTACAATTTAAGTGCGTGCACACTGCGGAATATGCTCTCAAGTCGCCTGCGGGCGTACGGATGAGAATGACGGGTATGGTTCCGAAGCGTACTATCTTTCCGCTGTCGTTTGGAATTGAGCTTAACTTACCCGCGTTAACGGAAGTAACCTCCACTTCGGTTTGTTTGGGAGGTTTTAAGTAAGCAATTAGAGGATAGAGGACTGATGCAGCGAACCCGATTAATCCGCCGGAAAGCAATATTTTGAGGAAATCCCGTCTGCTTTTTCGGATAGGCCTTTCATTAGTGTAATTCATAACATTTACCCTTCGATAAAAGTGAAATTCACTGAAGCCGAATCCCAATGACAGGAAACCGTATTAGTGTTGATTGTCAGAACATATCAGCTGACTGTACGGAATTATAGAAGACTACTTTTTGCTGTGGCAATCACTACATTCCATTTCCTTCCAAGAATCGCCGATATCAACCGGATGCTGATACTCGACTCCGGAAAGCGACAACTCCGGTTTTTTATCCCCGAATTGTTCGGCCAGGATAGTATGGCAGACAGTACAGTCTTTGGATATGACTTTCCCGTCGGCGCTTACATGTTTCCCGTCATGGCAACGGAAACATCCGGGCGAATACAAGTGGCCTAAATTGTTCGGAAATTTTCTCCAGCTTACGCGCATTTCCGGAAAATAATTTCTTGAATAAATAGTCTGAACTCTTTGAACTGCTTCATCTATTGAGCTCTTCTGCTGAGAATAAACAGCAGGATAGTTGATCTGGTAGAACTCTTCGATGTAGGTTTTGATGCTGTCCAGCGCAATGGCTTTGGTAGTATAGCTCGCTTCCAGCGCTTGCACTGCTACGCTTTTGATGTAAGGCAGCTCCGGATTAATGAGGTTAACGGCCATCATATTATTAACCGAAGTTGCAGGGGGATTGTATATGTGAGCGGGACGGTTATGACAGTCGATGCAGTCCATCGTTCTGTATTCACCGTTCTTAAGTTCTGATTTTGTCAATTTGACATCTTTGCTTTCGTAAACGGTCGACTTTCCTTCTCTGTTTGTAATCTTAACCCAGGGGATTACCTGACGGCTGGAATCCGTAGAAAGATAAGTGATTGTATTGGCAATGTTCATATGCCAGTGAATTCCGGACGTAACTCCGGATTCCTCGTTGCCGCCTCCGATGTTGATTAATAAAGTCAGCGTCATTTTCGAATTCTTTTCATCGGACAGGTAATAGACTTTTTTCTTCTCCATCTTGCTGTAGAAAACCTTCGGCCAGTGGCACTGCTCGCATGTTTCCTTAGCAGGACGCAGGTTGCTGATAGGAGTAGGAATGGGACGAGGGTACTTGTTAAACAATACAGAATAAACCTGGTATGAACCCGATAACTTCGAACGTACGAACCATGTGGCTCCGGGCCCGATGTGGCACTGCACGCAGGCAACCTTAGCGTGCGGAGAATTTTTATAAGCCGTGTATTCGGGATTCATAACTTTATGACATACTGTTCCGCAGAATTCTACCGACTCGGTATAATCGTACGCCTTAAAGCTGCCGAATGCGGTGAAGATAAGAAGAATAATTGTACCTACGGAAAATATAGTAAGAGCTCTTCTGTGCCGAGGATCGTTTAAATCGATTTTGGGCAGCCTTTCGTCTCTGTGCTTGCCGTGCCTTTCACGGTAATGCTCTCTGTAAATACCGAAGACGATTAACGCCAGTCCCATTATCAAAATCGCCGGGAGAACTATGAATGTAACTATTCCCAAGTACGGCGACTGCTGTGAACTGAATTCTTCTAAGACCGTCAGTAGAAGAATGATTGAAAAGCTTATCACTGCAATTGCCGCCCCAATAAGTGTTATGGGGTTGTAAAACGACGGCGGAAGTTTTTGTTTCATCTGCCCAGAATTCCCTTAATCAATAAATTTGAATTCATTACTTTTCTTCTTTCTTTCGCCCCTCTTTTTCCGCTTGCTCTTCTTTTATCTTTTCAAGTTCAAGCGGGTGCTCTTCAAGCATCTCTTCCTCTGTCAGCTTTCCGGTAAGCCACGCCATGTTCATCGGGTAAATTTCCGGATTAAAGATGACGAAGTAAAAGTGCCAAACTATTATTGCCAATGTAGCAAGCCAAGCTTCATAATAGTGTATCGTCCTGGCAATTTCCCAGCCCAGCAGTGTAAACATCCCGATGAAAGTGTTATCGAACCACATTACTATACCGGTTGCCGACATTATTATGGTGCCCCATACAAGCGCCCAGTATTCAGCCTTCTCAACATAACTGAAGCGGTCTAATTTCGGTTTTATTTTAGATAGACCGAGATTGAATTTTGCTACGCCTATCGCATCAGTAAGATCCTTTCTCTGCGGGAAAAGATCCTTTATCAGCTGCCGTCCTCTTTCAGTGAACGCGATGTAATATATATGATACAAACTTGTAGCTATCATAAGAACTGCCGCTATTCTGTGCAGCATGCTTCTATATTCAAACGCATTTTCTATTACATCCCTTATGTGCGATACCCACCACGAATTAGGATACTGCAGCATAAAGCCTGTAATGACAAGCGTAATAAAACTTATTAAGAACAGAAAATGCTGAATCCTCTCATTCATATTCATTCTTAAATAAAGAG
>JBJKTB010000141.1:0-14916 GCA_046703345.1 Ignavibacteriaceae bacterium | reverse complement strand
GTGTAAACGATCTTGTATCGAACAGCAAGGAATCGTACACAAAGATGCTTGACTGGGGGATGGATATTTTCAAGGTAGGGGAATCGCTCGGTATCGGATCTATAGCGATGTGGAAAAACGACAAAGTAAATACCGTAAGCAGCACTGATAAAACAGTATGCCGGATACTTGCAGACGGCCCGATCTGCTCGGAAGTATCGGCAGAATATACCGGATGGAATGTAGACGGGAAGAAATATAATCTGGATTCTTACTTAAGCATTGACGCCGGCAGCCGAGTAACGAAAACAAACCTTGTAATGAACGGCGGGGAGGCGCTTATGTGCACGGGATTGGCCAAGCATGAAGGCTGCAACTATATAACAAGCGGCAAGAGCACACTGAATATCGGATACATCGCTCTTTACGGAAAACAGAGCCTTTCTGGGGATAATTTGGGAATCGCTGTATTTTATAACAAAAATGATTTCGTAAAATCAGCTGAAGATGATTCCAGTTACATCGTTGTATTAAAACCGTCATCCGGAAAGCTGAGCTATTACTTCGCTGCGGCGTGGCAGGCTGAACCCGGCGGAATTAAGAATGAAAAAGAGTTTAAAAAGTATTTAATCGAAACTTCAGAGAGATTAGGCAGTCCGATTAAAACAGAATTTTAGCATAGTGATAAAGCAGAGGTAAACCGATGAAAAGAACGCCGCAAATAGCTGTTAAAATATTATTCGTAGCTTTCCTATTCATACCTATTACGAAGGCTTCGGCGTATAATAAATCTAAAGAGAGTAATGAAAAGTACGATATAGTTGTAGCAAAGGACGGAAGCGGAGATTACACCACGGTGCAGGCGGCAGTAAACGCCGTACCCGATCTTTCACAGAAGAGAGTAACGATCTTTGTTAAGAACGGAATTTACAGAGAGAAAGTTGTAATCCCTACATGGAAGACTAAGATAACACTTATAGGAGAAAGCAAGGACAGCACAATAATAACATACGATGATTATCACGGTAAAGGCGACATAAATACCTTCACTTCGTATACCGTACTGGTGCAGGGTAATGATTTCACTGCAGATAATATAACTTTCGAGAATTCAGCCGGCAGAGTAGGACAGGCGCTGGCGCTTGCCGTAGAGGCAGACAGATGCGTTTTCCGGAACTGCAGAATTATAGGCAACCAGGATACTCTTTACTCTGCAGGAGATTCATGCAGGCAGTTTTACGACGGATGTTATATAGAAGGGACTACTGATTTTATATTCGGCGATGCTACATCAGTGTTTTACAAATGTCTCATTAAGAGCAAGAAGAATTCATTCGTTACCGCTGCTTCCACTTCGCCGCAGCAGAAATACGGATTTGTATTTATCGACTGCCGGCTTACTGCTGACTCGGAGGCGACCAAGGTTTACCTGGGAAGACCTTGGCGTCCTTATGCTGCTGTGGATTACATTCATTGTTATCTAGGCGCTCATATACGTCCAGAAGGATGGAACAACTGGAAGAAGCCAGAGAGAGAAAAGACCGCCAGATACGGGGAATACGAAAGTTACGGGCCGGGAGCCGATCCTGCAGGGAGAGCAGCCTGGTCGAAACAGCTTACAAAAAAGGAAGCGGCCGAATACACTCCTGAAAACATTTTTAAGGGCCGCACTGTATGGGAACCCGTAAAAAATTTTTGAAAAACCAGACATCAAAAAGAAGATAGTTGAATGATTAAAGATATTTATAAAAGTGTAATAATATTTATGGTGCTCTCGATAACGTTCGCATTGAAGGCACAGGAAAACTCAGGGCCGTGGGTGCCTGACCTTGGGAACGGCAGTTACAAGAATCCGATTATATACGCAGATTATTCCGATCCCGACGTTATAAGAGTCGGCGACACGTTTTATCTTGTCGCCTCTAGTTTTGATCAGGTACCCGGTCTTCCTATACTTAGCTCAAAAGATCTGGTGAACTGGAAGATTATCGGACACGCGTTATTAAGGCAGCCTCCTTACGAACACTATTCGAAGCCGCAGCACGGGAACGGTGTTTGGGCTCCATCCATAAGATACCATAAAGGTGAATTCTACATATATTATCCGGATGTTGATTTCGGTATATACATGATAAAGGCAAAGAAGGCTGAAGGGCCATGGAGCGTTCCGGTTATGGTGAAGGCAGGGAAGGGACTGGAAGATCCCTGTCCGCTCTGGGATACGGACGGCAAAGCATATCTGGTGCACGCTTTCGCCGGCAGCAGGGCCGGCATCAGAAATTTACTGGTTATAAACCGGATGAATCCGGAAGGAACCAAAGTGCTGGATGCCGGAACTATTGTTTACGACGGACATGAGAAGGATGAAGACGTAGAAGGACCAAAGATTTATAAGCGGAACGGATATTACTATATATTTGCGCCAGCCGGAGGAGTGCAGCTAGGATGGCAAATAGTATTGCGATCAAAAAATATTTACGGTCCCTATGAAAGAAAGAAAGTGCTGGCGCAGGGAAATACAAGTATTAATGGACCGCATCAAGGCGCATGGGTTGAGACGAAAAGCGGGCAGTCGTGGTTTATTCATTTTCAGGACAGGGGAGCTTACGGCAGAGTAGATCTGCTTGAGCCGATGATTTGGAAAAACGGTTGGCCGCAGATAGGAATAAATCAAAACAGCGAGGGAGTGGGGCAGCCGGTACTGACTTATAAGAAACCTTACGTGGGGAAAGAGTACCCAGTTCAAACACCGCAGACTTCGGATGAATTCAGCGGCATAAAATTGGGGCCGCAATGGCAGTGGAGCGGTAATCCTGGCGCAGCATGGTACTTCACATCCGGCTACGGTTATTTAAGATTATACGCGCAGCTTCTGCCTGATGACTTTAAGAATTACTGGGATGTTACCAATATCCTGTCGCAGAAATTTCCAGCTGAAAAATTTACGACTACTACAAAACTTACGTTTAATCCTTTGTCGGTTGGAGATAGGGTAGGATTTATAGTTATGGGTGCAAGCTACGCATATCTTTCTTTAAATAAGAAGGAAGACGGTTTGCATCTTGAGTACACAACATGCAGGTACGCGGATAAAGGGGAATCAGAAAACACAGTGGATATTAAAAAAATCGAGAGCGGGACGATATATTTCAGAGTAAGCGTAGGAAGCGGTGCAGTGTGCAGATTCAGCTTCAGCACAGACGGAAATACTTTTACTGATGCAGGTAAAGCCTTTAAAGCTGTTAAAGGAAGGTGGATAGGCGCGAAAGTCGGATTGTTCTGTTCCGAAAGAATTAAATCGAGAGACGCCGGTTATGCAGATGTTGATTGGTTCAGAGTGAATTAGTGTGATTTTTCAATAAAAACGAAATATTTCTAATTAATTTTCCACCAAAACAAAAATTAACTTGACAATTGAATTTAAATTAGTGAAATTAGGTACCGATAAAGTTACCGATTACTTAAACGTTAACTTTCAATCTCAAAACTAAAGGTGCAAGAGCTGAAAAAGATCCCCATAATATTGCATAACCTTTTCGATACACACACAGCAGACAATTCCTCTAGATTGCAAAATATTCAGGCAGATAGATTATTCATATTCGCGTACACAGTACTTTAACTGTGTTAACAGATTCGCATTAAGTGCGGCGTTTTGATGTTCAGAGCTAAAATAATTTTACATTCTGAAAAGAATAGTAATAAACTCAATAACTTAACTTAACGGAGGTTACATGAAAAAATTGTTTTCTTTTTTTATAGTACTAAGCCTTCTGCTGTCGACTAAGATGTTTGCTCAAACGGCGGCAAGCGCAGTTTGGGATTTGGGAGATTCCACAGGAGCAGCAGTAACCGGAAATATAGCTGCAGATACAATGGGATTGGCCGGGACACTGGAAATAAAAGATTTCTCAGGCGGCGCATTAAGCGGTCCGGCTGTTAGAGTAAGCGCCGGAACAGTTGGATGGGCCGCTAACGAAGCTGGTCCTGATTTCACCAGGTACATTCAGTTTCTTGTGAAACCAACCAACGGAAACAGTATGCACGTAGACAGTATAGCATTCTGGCTTGCATGCTACGGTACTCACGGAAACATGCACGCCGCTGTTTACTGGGATAAGGATACTGTAAATTTCAGCCAAAACAATTTACTTGACTATGACAGTGTAACATTCGGCGACATAAAAGGTCTTCCGGATGTAAGGGACGGCGCTGCAGGAATGCCGCATGATACCAGCTTTGCTATAAATACCGATGTGCAGGCCGGCGGATTATTTGCTTTCAGAGTCTATCCATGGTATAACGCTTCAAGTGCGAGCACCAGCAAATATGTTGTAATGTGGCTTGTAAGGGTATACGGCACAACTTCTCCGGCTACTGCAGTTAAGAACGAACCTCAGATGCCGAAGCAGTTCGCTTTAGATCAGAATTATCCGAATCCGTTCAATCCCTCTACAAACATTTCTTTCGAGTTACCGAAGAGCGGGCATGTTATGCTTAACGTTTTCAATTTACTGGGGCAGAAGGTGGCAACGCTGATTGACCAGAATATGCAAGCGGGAAGCCATAGTGTTCATTTCGACGCAACGAATTTACCGAGCGGCTTGTATTTCTATCAGCTGCAGTCGGGTAATTTCAACAGTGTTAAGAAGATGGTTCTAATGAAGTAATTTGTTGTTCACATCATGCGTAGGGTGAAATATCCCTATGCATGATCCTTTTAATTGAAGATGTGTATACCGGGAAAATATTTTATTTACCGGTTTAACTCGTTCAGAAGACAATAAAATGCCGGAATAATAAACTTAAAAAGGAAGTAAATTTTTTCAGGATGAATGAAATTTATTACTTAATTAATATTTAATTCCTTGGCACATAAAACGATAATGTTATCGACTACTTTGCCGAAAACATCAATGAAATTTTTCAGAAAGTTTAAGTTTATGACAACTTTTTACTTTTACCAAACTTAATATCATACCAGCATAAAGAGTCTTACTACGAGTTAATTTGTTCCGGAAGGCAAGAAACTTCGTTAATTAAAATAATGATATTTCTTCCTTCTTTAGTACCGGGTGTTAAAGAATATTCAAGAATGACGAAAAGTAAATACGGCGTTCCTAAAAAAAGAGCGCTTGATAAAAGTATAGATAAATGTGAGTCACCGTGGCGAAGCCGTGTTTAACCGAAGTCAGATTTAAGTAAGAAACTATAAAACCGTCAGGGAAAAAATATCGGGCATAAAGTCATACCTAAAAAATGCGTGCTCATTAAAAAGGGAGAGAAGTGGTTAAAGCAGGCTATACAAGTTTTTTAAGAATAATTTTAGTATTCATAGTGTTCAGCGGCGTAATATATTCACAGAATACCGCGTCAGTAAGGTGGACATTAGTTCCGCCCGACTCGCAGCATGTTTCGTCAGTTACGGGTGCTGTTAAAGGCAACGGCGCGTCATCGGGTAGTTTGATTGTAAGAGATTACACCGGAGTATTGAGCGACGGGGTAAGCGGCGGTCCGCTCGGTAAATTCCAGAGGTGGTATCTTAACGCGAACTGGCCCAGCGAAACTTCTCAGAATACTAACCGTTATATTCAATTTGAAGTAAAGCCGGATTCCGGTTATGAATTTTACGCGAACACGGTATCATTATATTTAAATGCAGGCGGAACGGGAAACATGAATGTAAATCTGTACTGCGCCACGGATTCCAATTTTGCCTCAGGGCAGCTTCTCAATTCATCGGGGCCAATTGCCGTATCCAGAGATGCTGTTCAGCAGATGAATTTCCCGCTTCAGATACCTGCAGCTTCGGGGAAAAGTTTTTACTTCAGGATTTATCCCTGGCTTCCCGGAGGCTCAACTAACACCGGCAAATATATATATATTCAGGATGTTCAGATCTCGGGATTTACTCTTCCGGCCGGAGATACAACGACAATTTATCTGCCGTCTTTAAGTACGACAGAGGTAAAAGATATAACGCCGTATTCAGCTTCGTGCGGCGGTAATATTACATCGGACGGGGGAATGCCGGTAACAGAAAGAGGCATCTGCTGGAATACGACAGGAAATCCCACAACCAAAGATTCCAAAACTTCTGACGGAACGGGTACCGGAAATTTCAACAGCGCTTTGACAGGATTAAATCAGAACACACAATATTATGTTAGGGCTTACGCGGCAAACAGCATTGGAGTAAGCTACGGGAACGAGATTTCATTTAAAACAATAATCGATACCACCGGGCTTATCCCGGCTTTCCCGGGTGCGGAAGGTTTCGGAAGATATACCACGGGCGGAAGAGGCGGAAGGGTATATGAGGTTACCAGCCTAAGCGACGACGGAAATCCCGGCAGTTTAAGATACGCTGTGAGTCAAAGCGGGCCCAGAATAATTGTATTCAGAATCTCAGGTACTATCATGCTGCAGTCGGATTTAAATATTACGCACGGTGATCTTACTATTGCCGGGCAGACTGCGCCGGGAAACGGTATTTGCGTAGCGAATCATACTGTTGAATGCAAGGCGAGCAACGTGATAGTAAGATACATAAGATTCAGGCTGGGGGATTTAACACGGGAAGCAGACGATTCTTTCTGGGGAAGAGACCAGCACAACATAATTATTGATCACTGCTCCTTCAGCTGGGCGATAGACGAAGACGGAAGCTGGTACGACAATTCTAATTATACGATGCAGTGGTGTATTTACGCCGAAAGTCTTTATCATTCTTATCATCCCAAAGGAGATCACGGCTACGGCGGCATTTGGGGAGGCATGGGAGCTACTTTTCATCATAACCTGATAGCCGGTAACTCGAGCCGCAATCCGAGATTTAACGGAGCCCGATACAATTCTACACACGCGACAGAAATGGCTGATTACAGGAACAACGTGATTTTTAACTGGGGATTTAATTCTGCATACGGCGGCGAATCAGGAAATTATAATATGATAAATAATTATTATAAGCCCGGACCGGCGACAAGCAGCAGCAAGAGGAGCAGAATTGTAAATCCTTCAGATCCTCGTAATCCATCAACGGGATACAGTAAGTGGTATATCGCCGGAAATTATGTGGACGGTGATTCCGCAGTTACGGCAGATAACTGGAACGGCGGAGTTCAGCCGGATTACGCTCCGTTGGACTCGTTGAAGCTCGACAGTCCAATACCTGCCGCACCGGTTACTACACAATCGGCGCAGGAAGCTTACTTATCGGTTCTTGAGAACGCAGGGGCTAATTTCCCTGTAAGAGATTCGGCTGACTTGAGAGTTATAAATGAAGTTAGGACAGGCTACGCGCCTTTCGGAGCCACATATAGCGGAGGCATGTTAGGAATAATTGATTCTCAGAACGATGTTGGCGGCTGGCCTGAGCTTAACAGCAAGCCCGCGCCGGCGGACGCCGATCACGACGGGATGCCGGACGCATGGGAATTAGAGCATAATTTAAATCCGAACGATTCGACAGACGCGCGTAAAATAGCGCCGGACGGTTATACTTACGTTGAAGATTATATAAACGGACTCATAACTCAGAATGTTTCGGATATCAGAAATTCAAAGCCGGTTCCTTCATCTTATAATTTATCACAGAATTATCCGAATCCTTTTAATCCCAGCACAATAATTAAGTATTCAGTACCGAGACAGGTAAGGGTAAGATTAGAGGTTTTCGATATGCTTGGCAGAAGAGCGGCCATGCTGGTTGACGGAACTGTAAAAGCGGGAGAGCATAAGATAACATTTAACGGAAGTGATTTAAGCTCAGGAATTTATATTTACAGATTGACAGCGCCTGAAAAAATTCTTTCGGGCAAGATGATTCTTCTAAAGTAATAGAGAAAATTCAATTAAGATCAGAATTAGTTTAGGTATTCAGAATTAAATAAATTAAAAACACGAAAAATATTTCGGAGACCGAGAGCATGCAACAGAAAGTACTAAGAAGATGCTTTGATTTTTTCAAAACAGGGATACTTCTTATCTCATTTCTCGCAATAGTATCTTCAACAGCAAATGCGCAGAACAGGAGCCGAATTACCGGAGTTGTAAAAGACAGTAAGACCGGTGAGGCGTTAGTCGGCGTAAACGTAATAGTTCAGGGCACTTCGCTTGGTGCTGCAACTGATATAAACGGGCAGTACTTCATAGTGAACGTTCCTGTAGGAACTTACAACCTGAAAGTATCGATGATCGGTTATAAAACGCAGATCATCAGGGGTGTGGTAGTATCACTAGACCGAGTTACCCAGCAGGACATACATTTAGAGCCTTCGGTAATACAGTCGCAGACGGTTGTGGTAACGGCAAAGCGGGACGAGCTGCACAAGGAAGTCTCGAGTACGCAGCTTGTGGTAAACGATAAGGAAATATCCAATACCTCAGGCATAAGGGCGATAAACACATTCCTTGAAAAGCTGCCAGGAGTTGGAACTAACGATAACGGCTACCTCACCATAAGAGGAGGGAGTGCGGATCAGACAGGTACTTTCGTTAACGGCTTATCATTCAACAACGCGTCGAACGGAAACGCCGAGACTTCCATACCATTGAGTGCTATCGAGCAGGTATCGCTTATGTCAGGCGGATATAACGCGGAGTACGGAAACTTCAGATCCGGTTTAATAAATATTACGACAAAGAGCGGTACGATGGACGGCTATCACGGGACGTTTAATTTGTCGACCGATCAATCGCATATGAGAAGGTTCGGGCAGTCGTATTTCGATCCTCATAACGATTTTCTGGTTTCGTACCTCGATCCTGCAGTTGCGTTCCAGGGAACGGCAAACGCCTGGAAGGACGATCCTTACATGCAGCAGCAGCATCCTTCATTTATAGGATACAACGCCGAAGTAAATACAAGGACAATTAAATTAAGCTATCCGACCGCCACGCCGCTTGATCTTTACCTGCTAACTGCCTGGCAGTTCAGAGTAATTCCGGATTACGCGGGACTTGAGAAGCTAGGTTATACCGTGCCCGACGCACAGAAGAAATTGTTTGCATCAAGGGCAGGCAGCGAGAACCACAGCGATTACAACTTCGACGGCGGATTCGGCGGACCGGTACCTTTTGTCAGTCATCTGCTTGGCGACGCAACTTTCTACATCTCAAACAACACGAAGCAGCAGTACTACACAATGCCTGTAACGCTGGATCATGATTTCTCATCAACTACTTTACTCTCGATGAAATCTACTCCGGCAAAGAGCATGACGTTATCATTGAACGGATTATGGAAAAGAGAGATAGGAGTAACACCTATTATCCCGGTAAACGGCGACGCGCCTGACGCAAATGCCAGAGGCGGTTTCATGCCTTTGGATAATCTGTCGTACACATATGATGATTTTGTTTATTCGTACGACCCGAACTACTATCCGATTTTGAATCAGACAACAGTGATGGGCGGCCTGACACTTAACCAGATGCTTAGCACAAAGACCTTTTATGAATTCACATTAAGCATGTTAACTATAAAAGACTATACACCGTTCGGCGATAACAGAGATACAACTACTATTACAAGTTTCGGTCCTTTCGGCGTAGATATGACACCGTACGGCAAATCCCAGTTCGGTGTGGAGCAGTACAGCGGTTATTCTTTTACCATACCATGGGTAAGCAGCATGGTATTCGGACACAGAGAAGGAGATCTTCACGACAATCAGCGCACTACTCAGTATGCCGCGAAGTTCAATATCTCCTCACAGATTGACGATCACAATTACGTTAAAGCAGGCGTTGAATTCAACTTAATTCATCTGGATCATTTATTCTACGAAGTCTGGAACAACAATTCATACAATGTTTACGAGTATAATTACAACAGAACGCCGAGCCAGACGGGATTGTACGTGCAGGATCAGTTGACTTACGGAAGCATAATAGCCAATCTCGGAGTAAGGTTCGACTATTATTTCGGCGGCGGCGGTGTTTGGCCGAGCGATCCTTTCGCATACGATGCATACGCGCCGCAGCCTCTGCCAGGCGGCGGAAAGAACGACAGTACGCTTATAAGTTATCTGGCAACAGGAAATTCGTATATCTGGGACGCATGGTATAAATACAATCAGGATCACCCCGGATTTCTGCAGCCTATTAAAAATTATTTTACTATAAGTCCCCGTTTAGGAGTTTCCTTCCCGGTTACCACAAATTCAAAGTTTTATTTCAATTACGGTCAGTTCAGATCTAATCCGCCTTACTACACGATGTATCAGTTCAGGTACAGGTATACAAAGAACGGATTATATCAAATGGCAAATCCGAATATGGAGCCCCCGAAAACCACTTCTTACGAACTTGGAGTGGCGTATAATTTTTTCCGGAACTACGTAGTAAGAGTATCCGGTTTCTATAAGGATGTGACAGGGCAGTACGGTTCAGTAACATATCAGTCTGCCCAGTCAGATCATTCAAACCTGAATTACAAATCTTATCTGAACAATCAGTATCAGGATATACAGGGAGTTGAAGTTAACTTGTCGAAGAACGATAACAGCTGGTTTACAGGCTGGGTAAATTTCGACTATATGCTTACAAAAACGGGAAACACCGGTGTAAGCACGATAACTGATATAGTTATTAACAACGCTAATTCAACATTATACCAGGGCGATGAAACAAGAGCGCTTCCGCAGCCTAGTTTGAACGCAAACATCACGCTTCACTCGCCTGATAAATGGGGTCCGCAGTTAGCGGGACTGGATATATTCGGCAATTGGGATTTATCGATATTCGCCCAGTGGAGAGCCGGAAGTTACTTTACATGGAATCCGCTTAACGATCCTTTTACAAACAACAACCTTACCTGGCCAGATTACTACATGGTGAATTTAAAGCTCAGCAAGACATTTAGTATCGGAGGATCGCAGGCGACGTTTTACATCGACTGTACTAACCTATTTAATATAAAAGTAAACACGATGAGCCAGGGATATCCGTTCCAGGACGCGTCTGACGAGCAGCAGTACCTCGCATCGCTTCATCTGCCGATGTACAACTCTTCGAAGTTTGATCAGCTGAGGAAACAAAATCCTGGGCTATACATTGCCGGTAACGATAAAGTCGGCGATTTGAGATCTAGTTCCAAGCCATATATCAACGATCCCAATTATTCATTCTTCATGTACAATTTGCCCAGAGATATCTGGTTCGGAATGAAAGTTGATTTTTAAAAATTTAGATACCGGAGAACAAAAATGAATCATGTTAAAAATAATTTGCTGAGAAACATTGTTGTTAAAGCAGGTATCTGCTTGGCGATAATTCTGTTTTTCAACATAAATGCGCAGGCACAAACGTCACCGGAACTACAGACTTCAATAATGAAGCTGGGACATTTATGGCTCGGCGTATCGGCAAACGGCTACCGTTCAAGCTTTGAATATCTTTCGGGCTACTTTCCGAACGACTACGATATAATGGCGAACAGAGGGCAATACGCAGAAGGCTACACAGGAGCAGGCGTAGTTCTAACTGCAACACATTGGTTTAATCCATTAGCCGACTCGATACAGCCGGTAGCGATGTACAGTTACACTAACAGTCTTTATCCCGCATGGGGAGCCGGTAAGGTGCTTGTACCGATAACCAATTATTTAAGATACGGATATCCCGAGCAGGTTGTAAACTTCAATACGGTACCGCTTGACAATTTCGGTACGGTGGATCCATCTTACAGCGAATTTCAAAATCACACATTCGACGAAATTTGCCAGGTAACAGACTCCACCATTCTTGGAATAAACGTGAGCCGAAAACTGCTGGCCTGGTCGCAGAACTTTAATGATGATTACGTGATAGCCGACCTGCTTTTTACGAACGCGAGTAAAGACACACTAGACAGTGTTTATATAAATATTAATGTATCTAAAGACAATCTGGAATACTCGAACGGACATAATCCTCCGCCGGGTACCAGCGACAACTTTAAGCTAGGCAGCAACGACTGGCAGCATTATTACGGCGGGAAGCCCGGCGATTCCTTAAGAGTATTCTACGAATACAGCGCAGACGATCCGCAGAAGCCCGGCGACAATATGGGTTCTCCGGCGATAACTCAGGACGGTAGACTTCTTGATCCGAACATGACTTATATGGCAATCCTTCACGCTTCAAAAGATCCGTTTACCGATCAGTCGCAGGACGTAAATGATCCGCTTGAGCCGAAAGTTACTTATTCGGGCAACCCGACGAAATTTCCTACTACTACACAGAACGATGTATACAACAACAGCAACTTTTATGTAGTGCGCGGAGGCTTCTCTGAAGATAATCCGATGCCGGGAGCATATCCAGGCACATATCACGAACAGAATTCGGATGAATTCGGACTGGCTGACAATTCATTATTACCAGCCGCATATCCTGAAAATGCCGCTTACAGGTTCGTAAGCTTCGGGCCGTATAAACTGCTGCCGGGTCAAAAAGTCCACATCGTTTATGCTAACGGCTACACAGGGATCGGATTTAAGAAAGGACAGGAAATAGGAGCCCAGTGGCTTAACGGAACTTTGCAGAATCCGCCTAATATGCCTGACGCAAATACGGGGTGGCTGCCGAAGAATTTCCAATTTCCGACAGGCGCAACAGAAATGGATAAGCGTAAAGACAGATGGATCAGCATGGGAATAGATTCGGTTATGCTTAGCGCGTACAGAGCGCAGTGGAATTACGATCATAACTATAACATTCCGCAGGCCCCTCCTCCTCCGGCGACAGTTAAGATAACAGGATACGGAGACGGAGTTGAGATCGACTGGACCGATCCGCAGGCGGAAAGCATGCAGAACTTTGCAGGCTACCGGATCATGAGCAGGGTTTCAAACGCTGATACAATATGGTATCAGCCGGTTTATGATTCCGACGCGAGCGACAAGGCAATGACCCATCAATTTAAATTGAAGAATGTTCTATTCGGAGCACAATATTATTTTTACATACAGTCGAAGGCTCTGATAAGCGCGACTGATCAGAACGCAGATCCTACTACGCGCGGCAAAATGATGTACAGCAGCAGGGTATTGTATCCGGACATTGATTACGTACAGCCGCCTCGCTTTGCTCAAGAAGATTTATCTAAGATAAGAATAGTACCAAACCCGTACAATATTAAGGACCCTCTTTTAATTACATACGGTTTCACCAACCAGAGAAATATCGCATTTTACAATCTGCCGCCGCTGTGTACAATAAAAATCTACACGGAGAACGGGGATCTTGTAAGAACAATCTATCACAATAATCCTTTGGGAACCGGCTCGGAGAACTGGGATATGCTTACTTCCAGTCAGCAGGTAATAAACAGCGGTGTTTATATAGCGGTTTTCCAAAAACCCGATGGTGAACTATCTTATCAAAAATTTATCGTAGTGCGATAATAAACGAGGAGTTTCAAGATGTATTTTAAAATTTATCCAAAGTTATCAATGATTGTGCTAACAGTTTTAGCCCTGTCTGTTACCGCATTCGGTCAAGTAGGATTAAACAAACTGGCGCAAAGCACAATGAACTTTCAGCTTGTGAGCATATCGCCGAAAGCCAGCGCTATGGGCGACGCATATTATGCGGTGGGAACAGGAGCTGAGAGCATATTTTATAACCCTGCGGGCATAGCCGAAATGGACCATACATTCAATGTAGTTGTAGATTACACTCAATGGATAGCTGACATAAATTACATAGGCGGTGCAGCAGCATGGAATCTGGGTAATGCCGGGGTTGTCGGAGTAAGTCTTATGTCGGTTAATTACGGAACCATATACGGCACAAGTCTGGATCCAAATCCAGGCGGAGCACTTGGTTACATAGATAACGGAACGCTATCGAACGTTAACGCTTATTCTTTCGGCATATCCTACGCTAAAGCAATCAGCACTCAATTTTCAATAGGTGGCAATGTAAGAATAGCAGGCCAGAATCTGGGCTCCAATACATTTGTAGACGGAACTACCGTAAAGAACGACGCATCCAAACTTGTTTTTGACGCCGGCGTAAAGTATTACACCGGATATAAGAATTTCCGTTTTGGTATGGCTATTAGAAACTTCTCATCCAACATTGTGAGAGAAGCCATTTACGAACAGCTTCCGTTAACTTTTACAGTGGGTGCTGCCATAGATCTTCTGGATTATATCAATCCTATGCACTCGCAGGACGATTCATTTACATTTGCGGTTGATTTCCTTCACTCTAATAATTATTCCGAAAGATTTAATATAGGCGCAGAGTACAAATTTATGGGAATGGTCGCTTTAAGAGCCGGTTATCAGACAAACCGCGATGTAGCCTCATGGTCTGCAGGAATCGGATTAAACAAGACTATTGCAGGCAACAATATCGAGGTTAATTACTCATTCTCGAAGATGGACGTATTTAAGAATGTGAACAGACTCTCAGTAGGATTTGCACTTTAATAATACATTATAAAAGTTTTTAGCTGTTTGATTAATCCTTCATGTACTACTCCGCCGGGCGCAAAGAGACTTGCGTCCGGCAATATATTTACGTAATCATTTTTTGAAAACGATTAAAAACTTCGAGGAAGTTTTCGAATGAACAAAAATACTTTTACTCTGATGTTTGCTTCAATAATAATAGCAGCATTTATCTCCGTGCCGGGGCAGAGCAAATTGAATTCCCAAAAGGCAAGTAATGATGCGAACAGTGAGCATGTTCAGTGGTCGGTAAAGGTGACGGATGCGCTGATACAAAGAAATCCCAAGCTTATAGTTTACAACATAAAAGATCCGAAATGGAATTACGAGCAGGGACTGGTTATGTACGCAATATGGAATGTATGGGAGAGAACAAAGGATAAAAAGTATTTCGACTACATAAAAAGCAACATTGACTATTACGTGAAAGACGACGGAAGCATTAAAACGTACGATCTGAAAAAATACAGACTCGATGATATAGCAC
>JBJKTB010000140.1:0-6738 GCA_046703345.1 Ignavibacteriaceae bacterium | reverse complement strand
CGGCAATACGGTTCTCCGTTCCCTCTAGCTGGGCCTGAAGCTGATGAAAATTTTCATTTGCTTTAAGATCTGGATAGTTCTCTACGGTAACCAGCAGGCGCGAGAGCGCTCCGCTTAACTGCCCCTGCATCGACTGAAATCTTTGGAAGGCTTGAGGATCGTCGAGAATTTCTTTGGATACTGTCATCTGGCTGACCTTTGCCCTTGCTTCGGTTACGTCAGTCAGTACGCCTTTTTCAAAATTTGCGTATCCTTTAACCGTGTTAACTAAATTCGGAATGAGATCGGCCCTTCTCTGGTACTGATTTTCAACTTGGCTCCAGCTTTGATTAACCGTTTCGTTAAGCGTTACCAAATTGTTATACGCACCTATCCCCCATGCGATAAGAATTGCAACGATTAATAGAACTCCCCCGGCTACGGAACAACCGACGATCATTCCTTTCTTCATTAATCCTCCTACAATGGTTGTTGTCTGTAATTATGGGAAAAAGTCTTTCCTTCGTTAAAGGATATCGGAATCCTCAATAAAATACCGGTCAGATTAAAAATTTTTTGCCGAAACTTAATTTAAATCGAATTTTATTTAATATCCAACCCGGATAGGCCTAAAATTTAAAGCTCCCTAAGGTTTCGTGCCTTCGTATTCGTATTGCAGATAATTAAGCGCTTGGTTCGTTATTTTTAGGTTCTTCTCCTCTGCGAATTTTACAGCGTTCTGAAGATTGCCGTTGTAAAATCTTAATAAAAGAAAATTTCCCACCGCCAGGCCGTCCCACACTCTGTTGGCCGTAAATGCCTCAACGGTTAGATATCCCCACAGAACATTCCATCCTAAAGAAAGCAGACCGCTTAAATACTCCCCGCTATAAAATTGCCCCGCTCCGGGAATAAATTTAGAAAGCAGCTTTGCTGCTGTTACCGAATACTTGTCCTTCTCAACCTTTCTGCAGAATTTTTCAAGCACTTTGTTTGAGTCTGTTGCCGCGAAACATTCTGCCGCTTTTCCCCAGTCGTCTGAAAAAATATTTGCCCAGCCTTTCCAGTATAAAATAGTTTTCTGTTCGAGAGTAAATCGCCGGTCCTGCCCGAGCGTGTCAAGCAGGGCAAGCGCGTGGCCTGTTGTCCTGCGCAGTATATTTGCTCTTATTACATCCAGCTTTGCATTTAAAAGTTCGCTTTCGGTTTTTGCGTTCAGCTCGGCGTAAGTATAACACAGAACCGCGTCGGAAAACTTTGCGCCTTCCTTATAAGCGTTCCCCATTATCTCGTAAGCCGCGTATGTGTATATTTTTTTTGTATCGAAGAAAATCAGCCGCTTGAACTCGGTAACCGCGTCAAAGTATTTTCCTTTGTTGTATAGATTTACTGCGTAATCATACTGAGTTTTTAAAGAGCTCTGCGCCCGGCAGAATAATGCGGGGACGGCAATCGCAAACAGAAAGAATATTTTTACAAGTTTGCTCATCATCTTACCTGCGGAAATCATATTTGGGAATAAAATAATCTGCGCCTTCAAGAAAATTTTTAAGAAGATTAACGAAATCGAATTTTATTTTCACATTGTAAATCTGCGCCGATGCGGCCGCTCCGTATATGTTCCCCGCGTAAAATCCCGCGCATAATCCGCTGAAAAGCCACGCTCTGAACTTGTGCCCTGCGTTGAAATTGGCATAAGCCAGATACCCGAAGACCGTGGTTGCCGCAAACGCGTATACTACGTCTCCGTACTGATGCGTGTAGAACTTTCCCAAACCGGGAATTACGGCTGATAATACAGCCGCCGTAACCGGGCTCTTGTAAGGAGGGTCGCTCAGCCAGTCATAAAATCCGGTAACACTCTCTTTCTGCTTTCCCTGGAAGGGGCTGAGTAAGGTTTCTCTCTCCGGCAGGCGCCCCCCTGAAATTAAATACGAGAAGGCTAGCAGTTTTTCTGCGTCGTTTTTATATGACGGATCATTTACTTCATTTAATAGTTTATTTTTCTGCATCTCGTTGAAACGGCCGGTCATCAGCATTGACTTAAGCATTTCGAGTCTTGAAACCTGGTAGAACGAGGAGCTTTCCGGAATTGAATCGAACCTTGAGAATGCTTGATTGTAATCGCCTAACAGCGAATAGGAAAGCGCGTCTTTGAATTGCGCCGTATCGCTGCGGGCTATATTCAAATATCTTTCGTATTCGCCGGCGGCCCTTAAGTAATCATGCGTGCGGAAAAGATAATCGGCAAACTTCAATATGTTGGAAGCCGTGAACAGAGTGTCGGGCGCGTAATTATTATCCGTCTGCGGAAAGGATATCGAAGCGGCAAGTACAATTAGTAAAAATATTTTCCTCATTCGCCGTTCACGACGTATGAGGACGGGATGTAAACTATCTTTTTCGGGTTCAATGAATAAAGCGAGGGAGGATCGTAAAAGTGTCCGTCGGGTACTCTCGGATAATGCCCCAGCTTGAATATGTTCATATCCCGCGTAAACCTGTCGAAGAACATTAAAGTCCCCTGCGCAAGGTTGGTGGCTTTAACCGATTGAAGAAAAAAATTTGAGCATGTTGGACTGAAGGCGCAGTTGTCGCCGTCCGCGTCGGAAATCAAATACCAGTAAGCGTCGGCTGCGGTTTTTAATACCAAATTCCCCGCGCTTAGATCTTCAAGCGAATAGTCTCTGTGCTCAAACCTGTCGGGCACGGCGTAACTGAAATCAGCTTTGCTCCATCGCGTCCGATCGGTTTGAGCATATATAAATGAGACAGAGAAAAGAATCATTAAAATAAAAAGTTTCATTTGAAACCGGATCATTTTTCGTCAAGCAGCGCTCGTGAGATTACTATTTTTTGTATCTCCGAAGTTCCTTCATATATCTCGGTTATTTTCGCGTCCCTTAAATATCGCTCTACAAGATATTCTCTTACGTATCCGTAGCCGCCGTGAATCTGAATCGCTTCGAGCGCGCATTCAACCGCAACTTTTGATGAGTAAAGTTTTGCCATAGCCGCTTCTTTATAATATTTCTTACCGGCGTCTTTAAGTGCCGCAGCCTTGTATGTAAGAAGTTTTGCCGCATCAAGTTTCATAGCCATATCGGCAAGCTTAAACTGTATACCCTGGAAATCGGCTATATGCTGGCCGAATGCCTTTCTTTCTTTGGAGTATTTAAGAGCCGCTTCGAGCGAAGCTCCTGCAATACCGAGAGCCTGAGCGGCTATACCTATTCTCCCGCCGTTCAAAGTGTTCATTGCGAAGTTGAAGCCTTTGCCTTCTTCCCAAACTAAATTATCTTTAGAGACCCTGCAGTTTTCGAAAGTAAGAGACGATGTATCCGAGCTTCTGATGCCCAGCTTGTCTTCCTTCTTGCCTAAACCGAATCCGGGAGTGCCCTTCTCTACCAAGAATGTGGAGATGCCGTGGTGCCCCTTCTCTTTATCTGTGGTTGCCATTACAAGCACATAATCTGATGAATGAGCGTTTGTTATCCAGTTCTTGATTCCGTTAAGCACAAAGAAATCGCCGTCCTTGTCGGCAGTGGTTTTCTGCTTTGTCGCGTCGCTTCCGGCCTCCGGCTCCGATAAAGCGAAAGCCCCCAGCTTCTCTCCCTTTGCCAGCGGAGTAAGGTATTTCTCTTTTATATAATCCGAACCGTACTTCTCAAGTCCGAAACAGACTAGCGAGTTATTTACCGACATTATCACGCCTACGCTTGCGTCAACTTTGGATATCTCCTCCATAGCAAGAACGTAGCTTATTGTGTCCATTCCAGCACCGCCGTATTCCGGCGCTACCATCATTCCCAGAAAACCCAGCTCGCCGAGCTTTTTAACTATCTCTTTAGGAAATTCGGCGTTTCTGTCGCGCTCTACCGCACTGGGAGCAATTTCGGACTGAGCGAATTCCCTCGCGGTATCGCGTATCATCAACTGCTCTTCCGTAAAATCAAAATTCATTTGGAACCCTCTTGGTTAGTTATTAATTACTTTTGGTAACTTAAGCTGCTTTGAAAGCATAAATTCCCTCCCGGCTTTTGACCAGGGGAAATCGGCAAGCTTACTTTCGAAGACATAAATTTATAAAGGAAAATAAGCTATTATTTTTTTTATATCAATGTTTTTTGACCGATATCAACTCTTAAATCACCTGCCCCGGTTTTCAATTTTTTGAAACAACCCTATTGCTTATATTTACGCCGTGAATAATGCAATTTCAATATCCAACGGCAGTGACGCGATGACTACGAATAACAAAAAGAAAATGCTGAAAGGGTTAACTCTTCCCGAACTGAAAAATTTTTTCGTTGAAATTGGAGAACGAAGCTTTAGGGGCGAACAAATATTTAACTGGATGTACAATCATATGGTCGGCGATTTCGACGAGATGATGAATGTACCTAAAGTTCTTAGAAATAAATTAAAGGATCTGGCCGAAATAAATACGCTGAGTTTTGTAGACTCCGAAAGCTCCGCCTTAAACGGTACAAAAAAGTACATCTTCGAAACAGCCGAACATCATAAAATCGAATCGGTTATTATTCCGGAAGAAATGAGAACTACCCTTTGCATCTCCACTCAGGTCGGCTGCCCGCTCGACTGTAAGTTCTGCGCTACAGGACTGATGGGATACAAAAAAAATCTTACGGCCGGCGAAATTTTCGACCAGTACCTTCTAGCCGCTAAAGATTACGGCAAAGATAAGATTACAAACATAGTTTATATGGGAATGGGCGAGCCGCTGCTTAATTACGAGGCTACACTTAAATCTCTCAGCATCTTTGCCGAAGAATTAACCAAGGGCATAAGCCTTAAGAAAATTACCGTCTCAACTGCCGGCATTGCCCCGAAAATAAGGGAGCTGGCAGAATCGAACCTTAAGGTTAAGATCGCGCTTTCCCTTCATTCGTGCTTCGAAGATATACGCTCTAAGATTATGCCCATAAATCAGAAATATTCTCTATCAGACAACATTGGCGCGTTAAAATTCTACGCCAGGAAAACCGCTACAAGAATTACTTTCGAATATGTAATGCTCAAGGACTTAAACGACAGGGATGAGGATATCGACGCGATTATAAAATTGTGCAGCGGAATTCCGTCCAAAATAAATATCATCCCCTTTAACTCGCTGAGGCATATGAATCCTTCCGGCTTCTCGGCCCAGCTGGAACCGACAGGCATCAGGCGGATTGAGGAGTTCGTACAGGCTTTAAGGGATAAAAATTTAACCGTTATGGTCAGAGATACTCAGGGTGAAGATATTGCCGCCGCCTGCGGCCAGCTCGCGATTAAGTATAACTGATTAGCAATAAATCTTTTTCTTGTTTAATGAAAAAACTTTCTCACGATGAAATATCGCAGAACAGAAGCACGCTCGAGACTATACACGAGGTAAACAAACTTCCGGTTTTCGCGGTGTTAGACAGCATTAGAAGCAATTACAACGTCGGCTCCATATTCAGAACTTCCGACGGCGCTATGATTGAACAGCTTATTCTCTGCGGCTATACTCCTCATCCCCCTAAAAAAGAAATATTAAAGACCGCGCTGGGAGCAACAGAAAGCGTTAACTGGAAGTTCGTTAAAAGCGCTAAAGAGGCCGTATTAGAATTGAAGAAGAACGGTATCAAAATGTGCGCCCTCGAGTTGACCAACAAGAGCCGCGCTTATTATGATATATCTCCTTCCGATTTTCCGCTCGGTTTGATTATCGGAAACGAAATTACAGGCGTGTCTCAGGAACTTATTGATCTCTGCGATTATTCTATTGAGATTCCGCAGTATGGAATAAAACAGTCGCTTAATGTGGCTGTAGCTTTCGGCATTGCGGTTTTTGAACTGAGAAAGATCTTCGATCTTAACTCTGATAAATCCTGAGCGTTACTGCATCGGGGTAAAATACTCCTCACCGTTTTCTTTTGTATGAATTAACAGCAGCTTTGCCCTTACCATCTTTACAAGAGTGCGTGAAGACCGGCGCTCCGATATGTTTGCCAGCTCGCTGAGCAGCTTTACTGTAATCGACTCGTTAGCTGAAAGATATTCGAATACTTTCTTCTCAATAGGTCCGATTGAATAATTTATCAGCGAGAGCCCGTTCGACTGCGCCTTGAGAATTCGCACCATCTCCTTGCTTGCCTGAACACTCTTATCCTTTACTCTTATTGTTACTAGTGCTTTGTTTATGTCGAAGTCGCTTTGGTAATCCTGAAGACGGTGTGGCTTTTTGTCGGACTCCGGAATCTCGGCTACTACTATTTCTTTGCCGTAAAGATCAATGTACTCAATGATTAATTCTACAGACGGCTCACAGTAATTCTTTGCCGCGTCAAGAATTAATTCAGTCTCCGATTTTTCGCTCTCTACTCCTACTATGTCTTTATTGTCATCGATACCGAAAATTATGTAACCGCCCGATGTGTTGGCAAATGCCATCATCTCTCTTGCGATTTTTTCGGGACTCGAGAATTTCCTCTTGAACTCGCACCGGAGGCTCTCCCCCTCTTCTATAAGTTCTTTAAGCTCTCTTCTCTTCATAATCTCTGTTTGGGGAAAAGAATTACATTATTCATTCTTGCCTGCGCTATACCGCTGCGCCTGAGAACAAATCTTGAATTCTTGTCCGGTTCGTGCTCAAGCGGCGAGGGAATTACTGCCGCGAGTCTGGTGCACTGGTTAAGCGTAAGCTCCATAGGTTCTTTATGAAAGTAAATCTCTGAGGCTTCTTTTATCCCGAATATTCCGTCGCCCCAT
>JBJKTB010000139.1:0-2893 GCA_046703345.1 Ignavibacteriaceae bacterium | reverse complement strand
AGGGAGTAGCTTTCGCGTTTAGCAGCGGATCGTCTGCAGGGATCTCTCCGAACTCCTTTTCCTTTTTCCTTCCGGCATAAAACCACGCCATGCCTCCGATGCCAGCGAGAAGAAGGATGATGCTTACTCCTGTCCAGATTATCGAATCGGCGGCAGGATTATTTCCTATCAGCGCCTCGTGCGGCCAGTTGCTGGTGTAAGTTATATCTTCGTTAGGCCTGTCTGTGGAAGCCGCCCATGCTGTCCAGAAGAAGAAGGCTGACAGCTTCCTTACGGCAGCCGAATCGGTGAGAGTATTTTTCCTTATCGCGTAAGCGTTTCTTCCGTTAAGAAAGACATCGCTGTAGTGAATTATGTTGCTCTGTATTGCTTCTGCCCGGACGCCGGGAATTGTTATGCTGCCCGTTTGTTTATTGTAAGTGTTCTTCCTGTATAATTCTTTCAGTCTTGAGTTAAGCGAGGCTTGTTCTTCGGGCGTAAGTGCGGAATATTTTTTAGAGAATTTCTGCATTGCCCACCGGTCGAGCACAAAAACCAGTTCTCTGTGAAGCCAGTCGGCTGTCCAGTCCGGCGCAACATAGCTTCCGTGTCCCCATACGGAGCCTACTTCCATGCCGCCCATTTCCTGCCAGGTATTCTGGCCTTCTTCAATATCCTGCTTTGTAAAGACAGTAATGCCGTTATCAGTTTTAACAGCCTCCGGTATCGGGGGAGCCTGCTGGTATATTCTTGTTCCTACCCAGCCGAGTACGGCGAATGATATTATTATTACTAAGCCGAACGGTACCCAATATTTTTTCATTTGATGCCTTTGTGATTTTAACTTTTTGGATTAATTGCTGATGATCCCTTTTATCAGCCCCGTTTATTTTAATTTACGTTCTAAAAATATGGGGGGCAGAGGCGGAGATACCTTGACTTAAGTCAAATAAGGATAAAAATATCCGATTATGCTCCCCTGTTAAGCTCTACCGTTTTAATGCGGGGGTGTATTACTAAAAATTTATTGGTGGATAAGTAATTTTTTACCGAGAGTAATTAAAATGAGGCGCAATTTTATTCTTCAACGAATACTAACCCATCCTTTCGAAAACATACTGAGTCTAAATATCTTTGTAAAGCGAATGCCGGCAACCAGTTTTCAAAGGTTCAGCTATTGGATTTTAATAACGGCCAGCCCTTCGATTTAAGGCAACTTTGCGATTACGCAATCCTCAACTCTTACAACAATTATTTTTACACACAGCGCGAAAAATTATTTCGGACGTAATAGTATTTTTTCCCATTTGATTCACAACTTAAAATTTCCGGATAGGCTGCCGTATATTCTGAAGTGAAACAATCTAATTTATTGCATATATTGTAACATCCTTAATAAAAATCTCGTCTTATATACATGTCGAAAGAACGTTAAAGGGTGAAAGGGGAAATGAACAAATTAATTCTCATATTCTTTTTAACATCCGGACTGCTGTACTCCCAGACTTCCGAAATCAAGGGTATAGTCTACGATTCGGAAACGGGAACGCCTCTGCCTTATGCGTCAATACTGCTCGACGGCACCACAAGGGGAACCGTATCAAATTTCGACGGTAATTTTGCTTTCAAACTTGAACCGGGAAAATACACGCTGATTACAAGATATGTAGGCTACAAGACCGACACCGTAGATGCCGCTGTACCTCAGAAAGAACGAATTGTAATTAAGCTTATAAAACAGCCGGTGCTTCTTCCGGAAGTCGTTGTCACTTCCGAAGATCCGGCGTACAGGATTATCCGCGAGGCGATAAGGAGAAAGCGGGTCAACAGGGCCGGACTCGAGAACTTCGAGTATAACGCTTACGCTAAGAATATTATCAAATCATCCGGCGAGATTGCCACTATTGAGGAATCTTTCGTAAAGGGATACAACAAGCCGGGAGCCTGGGAAAAAGAATTTATTCTTAAAACCCACCGCACCGAGAACATTAAAAAGAACCGGCATACTATGAACGCGATGTCGGACTTCACTAAAAAATATCTGCTCGACTTTTCGGCCGATACTCTCACTCTGCTGATGAGCAAAGTATATCTTCCGATAGCCGACAACGCACTAGACTATTACGATTATAAACTTATAAACATTATAAAAACCAGCGCAGCGCCCATCTATGTTATTAAAGTAATACCGCGCTCGGTTATACAGCCGCTCGTTGAAGGTACTATCTATATCGAAGGCGCAAATTATAATCTTACCAAAATTGATCTTAAAGCAAGCGAGGGACTCAGGTTCCCGTATATTCACGACCTCGACCTGAAATTCAAACAGTCGCTCAGCCGCTACGGCGGATACTGGCTTCCGGATTTCGTTGAGATGGACGCGTCTTTCTCGCTTAACTTCGGAGGACTGATAGGCTTCGATAAAATGTCTTTCCAGACAGTGAACAGCATTACGGAGTATAAGATAAATCAGCCTATTCCCGATTCGGTTCTACACGCGGTAAAGTCATGGTTCGGCGGATTCGCTTACGATACTGCTCAGGCTAAGCGGGTGCCGCACGATCTAACCGATGCCGATATAAAGAGCCTCAGACCTATCCCGCTTTCGAATTCGGAGAAGGAAGCTTTCGCCACGCTCGACAGTTCGATGACGCTGGAGAAACAGATAAAGTTTACGGGCGCGCTCGCGGGCATGGTTAACAGGCAGAGAGATACAACCAGTTCGGCTTTCTCAAAAATTCTTTCAGGAGGAATGGATTTCCTCACTAAGTACGTTTACCTTGATAATAACCGCGCCGGCTACATATCGCTCGGCGGAAGATATAACTCTAATTTCTTTTCGAACAGCATGTATCTTAACGGCTACGCGGGATATTCATTAGGACTAAAGAAGCCTGTCGCGTCTGTGATGATA
>JBJKTB010000138.1:0-4577 GCA_046703345.1 Ignavibacteriaceae bacterium | reverse complement strand
ATAATATACTGCCGGAATTCTGCCCGATTTTCTCAATTGATTGTTGACAGATTTAGTTGTGCTCGTTCTTAAGTTTGCTTTTATTTCTACTTTTTCCATTGTATCTCCAAAGACTAAAATTATCCTTTATCTATATCAAAAAGAGAACTGATTGATTCGTTATTATAAGTTCTTAATATCGCCTCGGCAAAAATGCTTGATGCCGTAATTACCGATATTTTACCGTCGGCATTATCACTGTGCAACGGTATGGTATCCGAAACATAGAGCTTCGAAAGTTCCGAATTTTTAATTCGCTCAATTGCGGGCCCAGAAAGAAGAGGATGAGTAATAGCCCCGAATATTTGTTTTGCGCCCTTTGCTTTAAGCGCATTGATTGCGCCTACAAAAGTTCCGGCAGTATCGATTAAATCGTCAACTAGAAGAACATCCTTATTCTCAACGCTGCCTATTATGTGAACAACTTCAGCGAGGTTTTGCTTCGGCCGTCTTTTATCGATAACAACAAGATCAGCGTGAAGCCTTTTAGCATAAGACCTTGCGATTTTTATTCCTCCAACATCCGGGGAAACGACAACAAGATTCTGGTTTATTTCTTCGAATAAACCGCTGAATATAGACGATCCGTAAAGATGGTCGAACGGGATATCAAAAAATCCCTGAATCTGTGCCGCGTGAAGATCCATGGTCACAACACGATCGGCGCCGGCAACAGTAATTAAATTAGCGACAAGTTTAGCCGTTATAGAAACGCGCGGCTGATCTTTGCGATCCTGTCTTGAATATCCGAAATATGGTATAACCGCCGTTATCCTTTTCGCAGAAGCTCTTTTAGCCGCGTCAACCATAATCAAGAGCTCCATCAAATTGTCAGCAGGGGGATTAGTAGACTGTATAATAAATACATCGCAGCCCCGTATATTCTCTCCGTACTTAACCCAAATCTCCCCGTCGCTGAATCTTTTTCTTTCTACCGCGCCCAGTGGCTTGCCAAGCTTCTGTGCAATTTTTTCAGCTAGCGGCAGATTCGAACCGCCCGAAAAAATTTTATATTCACTAGCAGCCATACTATTTAAACAGCTTTCATAGTATTTAAAAAATAGACAATAAATATAATTAAAAGACTACGGGATGTCAACAAAAGAATACTCGCCGTTCCAGCGAACTTCTCGTTAATTGCTTATAAAATAATAAGTTAATCCTTCTTTTTTCTGAGCAGAAAGATGATAACTATAAGCAATACAAGCCCAGACAGAGCATAAATCCAAGGGGGAGTTTCTTTCAATTTAAACGGCCTGAACGTAACGGAAATTGTTTTTCCGCTGCCGATCTCGGCAAGCGTATAGTTCCAGATTAAAACCCTTCCGTCCTGAGAAGTTGCGTTGTCTGCGACAATGTCGCCGCCGAAAGTATATTTATAAGTTATGTTAAAGGCGTTGCCGTTGATTCCGAATCCGGTGGCAATAGGCGGAATGAATTGAGAAAATATTTTTTGTCCCTCCGCTCCGTCCTGCAATGAAAACCTGGAAGCTCTGAACGCCCGGGTTTTATTAAGCGAATCGATGTGCGAAAACGACAGTTCCACTATCGCGTGCGTTGTGCTGTCTGTAGTATCGGTATAAACCTTAATGCTGTTTATCGCAGAGTATTTGGATGAGAACTCGCTTCTGATTGAATCGGGATTAAATATTCCGATTTTATCCAAAATCTTAGCGCTTTCGTTGTCGGGTAGTTTTGTCCAGAACGTAATTCTCATTCTGCCTGAACCGTCGGAGTATAAATTAACGTCTTGGATGTAATTTAAGCAGCCTGAGAATGAAATTGCGAGCAGAAATAATAGTAAATATTTTTTCACGTTAAATTTAGGATAAATGATGATGACTAAATTGTTCTGGAATTGTTTAGATTACCAAATTTATTTAATGTATTGAAGATAACAAGGTGGCTTAATTTATAGAAATTTTTTCATTTTTTCATTATGTTTCGGTTTAAAATTTTAGAGGTGATCCGATATGCCGACATACGATTATAAATGTACAGAATGCGGACATACTTTCGAGGTGTTTCAAACTATGAGCGCCGAACCGCTTAAGAATTGCCCGAAATGCAACGGGAAAGTAAAAAGACTTATAGGCCCCGGAGCCGGACCTATATTTAAGGGAACAGGTTTCTACCAGACGGATTATAAAAACAAAACTTCCGGCGATTCAAAAAAAAAAGCTGAATCAAAACCGGCCTCCGGTAAATCGGTTTCCTCTGCTAGCTGATCTTCTATAAATGAACCCGCCTGAAAAAATAAAGCAGAGCGGGTTCTTCTCGAAAATTATTCCAGCCTTAAGCTTAACTAAAACCTATCAGAAATCTGCTCCCAGTGAAATATAAAATTTGGGCTTAGTAAACGAATTAAAATTATAAGCCCATGCAACATCAAACCTTACCAGGAAGTAAAGAAGGTACATCCTTGCTCCAACTCCGGTACCGGTAAGTAGATCTTTTGAAATGACATTCTGGTTTGCGTCGCGTTCAAACAATCTCAGCTGATGATTCTGGTTCCAAGCTGCCCCCATATCAAGAAACGCCACTCCCAAAATATTGTTGAATAATATTGGAAGAGGTCCTGTTACCAGATACCGGATTAAAGGAAATCTGAACTCAGCATTAAGCAATGTGTACTTTGTGCCTATCTCCCGGGCGTAATCGTAACCTCTCAAAGGAAGCGCGGCGGTTAAAAACGCAAAATCGGAAGGCGAATTCAAAGGGATAGTAGTGGTTGAGAATTGTCTATTAATCCAATTATCTATACCGCCTAAAAAGAACCGCTGCGGATTTTTGCCCCACGAGTATCCGCCCGAAAGTCTGAATGCGAAGGAATAAACGTCCCAGAATCTGAAGTAAGTTCTGTAATCTCCGAGCAAAGAATAAAAGCTTAGCTTGCTGTCTATTACACCCGGATTCGCAAGGAAGTCAAATCTGTACCTAGTACCGTCGATCGGCGAGGTAAATCCCCATAAAGTATTGTCGTGAACAAAACTCATCGTGGGAAACAGATAACTTGCCTGCTGATAGGGAACGGAAGGATCGTCCAGATCTTCCATAGTTACATTAAGCCAGCTAAGTCCGCCTTCAAGTCTGTAAAATTTATTTAAAGGATAACTGAGCGAAACAACCGCCCCGTAATTGCGAAATCTGTACAGATTAGTAAAGCCGTTATATGCGTTCAGATAAACAAATCTTGCGGTATGAAAAGTTTCAATACCATAATTCAATCTCTGCTTAAGATAAAAATAAGCAAGACCGTAGTCGCTGTTCTTCAAATCTATCTGAAGACTTGTCTGCCCGATTATCCTGTAATTGCCCAGTACATCACTGAATGAAAGAACAGTGGTGCCTAGTAAGCCGTACAACGAACTGTACCCTGCGTTAGCATATACTATATCCGGGGAGAAGGTTATTTTATATCTATTTACCAGGTAATTTCCGTTGTTATCAAGATTATCTTTCAGCTTAAACTTTGAAATGTTAGTAGTATCGGCCAGACTGGATGAAATTTCCGATTTGCTGCCGAAGACATAATTATTAAAATCTATCTGTATCGAATCACCGTAAACATGAGTGGTATCAGCATTATTGGAAGAATAAAGATCGAGCGAATCAGGCTGAGTTATACTGTGCGTTATAGATTTAACCGGCGGAAATTTACTTACGCCTTCTTCTTTTCTAAGCTGAGATGCATAAACAGTAGGAGTGAGCGTTTTCAAATCAAGATTTGTATTAAAAGGATTATTCATCAGGAAAAGATTATAAGAGCCTTTAAAGAGTGTCGAAAAAACAAGCTTGCTTCCGTCCTTTGATATAGAAAGCTGATACAAACCGTTGAGCGAATTAGTAACAGGAACGGCCGGAAGATCCAAGATGCTCTTTACGGAATCTTGATCGTTTAATACAATTCTTTTTTTATAAATATTATTTATGCCGTTCTCATCGGAAATAAAAAGAATCTGTTTATCTTCAGGTCCGGCAACAGGCACGGTCTGATTACTGAACGGCATATCTGTGATACGCACCATCCGCCCGGAATCAATGTTAAGCGAATAAATATCCATGTGTGAATTAGGATAATCATAAATTTTAAGAGTATCGGGAATTTCGGAAGCGGACAGATAATTGCCTCTGTCGGATGCGAAAAAGATAGTCTTGCTGTCGGGTGACCATGCGGGATCTGCATCGGTGAAAACATCGTTTGTAAGGTCGGTTAGTTTTTTACTTTTGAAGTTATAAATATAGAGATCAGACTGTACGGGAGTATGGCCTATAAAGGCGAGATACTTCCCATCCGGCGACCAAGCCAGACTTTTAATTCCGTCGAGCTTAATAGGCAGAGCTACTTTATCTTCCGACTCCACGTTAATAATATAAATTATATCGTCGCCGTCGCTCTTAGCCGATAGAGCGATCTTCGACTCATCGGGAGACCAGCTTATTCCGGGAGTTACTACGTTTAACTGTTCGAAGTCGGCGCTGCGGTTGCCTTTTACAAGACGCTTTATAATCTTACCGTCTATAGCGTTCATTATAAA
>JBJKTB010000137.1:0-14745 GCA_046703345.1 Ignavibacteriaceae bacterium | reverse complement strand
TCAATATTAAAATATCTTTATTTAGCATACAGCAATTCTTTTTCATCCATAGTCCGTCTTACCTTTTCCATCTACTCATATCTCAGCGAATCAATCGGATTTTTTTCGGCGGCTTGCTTAGCGGGATTAATTCCGAAGACTAATCCGGTCCCGACCGATACTACAAATGCAAGCACTACGGAAAACGGCGATATGACGGTCTTCCAATCCGCGTAGGTGGAAATTAATGAAGTTAAAATGAAGCCGACCAAAATCCCCAGAATTCCCCCCACAACACTGATTGTTAGCGCTTCGTATATAAACTGACTAAGCACATCAATCTTAGTTGCGCCTACCGCTCTTCTCACGCCAATTTCTCTGGTTCTCTCCATAATATTCGCCAGCATAATATTCATAATGCCTATACCTCCCACAAGCAGCGAGATGCCGGCAATCGCGCCCATAACTATATTGAAGATTCTCTGTGTTTTTTGTTTTTGGGCAAGAAGCTCTTCGGGCAGAACTATGGCGTAGTCTTTTACGCCGTAATGCCGGCGTTCCATTATTTTCTCGACAAGATAAGCGGCTTGTTTCAGATTATCCGAGTTTTTTACCTTGGCTGTTAATTGATCAACGGAATTCCTGTCGGCGGGACTTGTTTGATTGTTTGAATTATCATCGGATTCGGGTTCCATCTTAAACATCATCGTGGTAATCGGTATATATATATCATTGTTAAAATCGCCAAGCCCGGAAGCGCCAGAAGAAACCGGAACATTTTTGGGCGCCAGCACGCCTATTACGTCAAACCAAAGATCGCCGAGCTTTATTTTCTTTCCCACAGGATCCTCAAACCTGAAGAGTTTTTGTTTAATGCCGTATCCGATTACACATACGTCGGCATAACCAGAAAGGTGAAATTTTTTGAAGAAGGTCCCCGATTCAAGTTTTGAGTTGAACGTACCCGGGTATTCAGGCGTAGTGCCCGTTATCTTAACGTCTAGCATATATGATTTGTAGATGAGCTTGTTGCTCATCTCTTTTTGAGGGGTAACGTACTGGATTAAAGGAACCAGTTCCTTAATTGAATTTGCGTCTTTAAGATTTAATCCCGGCGAGAAGTTCGCTTTTGCTGCTTTAACTCCCTGTTTAACAACCTGCTTTTGGATTATAATATTGTTAGTGCCCATCAGTTCTATCTGCTGCAGAGTTTCCTGTTTTGCGCCTTCGCCGATAGACATCATCGCAATTACGGCCGCGACGCCGAAAACTATTCCGAGCATGGTTAATGCGGCGCGGAGTTTGTTTGAACGCAGCCCGGTCAAGCCTATTTTGAACGACTCGGCGGTATTCATTACTTCTCCGAGGAAGGATAGTTTACAGCATTGTTTTTCTCGTTATCTACCCCCATTTCATTCGGCTTCAGATTTGGATCGATCAGAGCGACTTCATCGCCTGATCTTAATCCCCTTGAGATAACCACATAGTTTTCGCTTTTCTCACCGGTTTCAACTTCCTTTTCGTCAAAACCAGAGCCGTTCTTCAAATAAACAATCTTCTTGCCCCCCTCGTCGAATACGCATTCCTGCGGAACGTAAATAACATTGGGTATCTGGTCGATGATTATCTTATTGCTCGTGGTCATTCCGGGTTTTAAAATCGGCGATTGAGATTTGAAATCGACTTCCACTTCAAAGACTTTAATATTCGAGTTTCTGTCTTTATCTCTTCCGAGCGATGCCACCGAGGAAATAACACCGGTAAACGTGCTGTCCTGAAAAGCATCAAGCTTTACTATTACGTTCTGACCTTTCCTGACTCTGCTGACATCCACCTCGTTTACAAAAGTTAAACTCTGCATAGAAGAAAGATCCGGCAGACTAACAAGCGGCATTCCCGGCCAGGGAGTATCTCCTATAGTCATTTTTCTGCCGGTGCTCCAGTTGTTTCCATAAACAACAAGTCCTTCTTTTGGAGCTCTTAAGGTTAAAGCATCAAGATCCTTTTTCGCTTTTTCAAGATTCGCTTTATCCTGAAGAACCTGAATGTCCATCTTATTCAATTCCGATTTCTGTATGATTTTTTGCGATTCAAGGTCCTGCTTTGCTTTCATCAGACTAAGCTTGTTTTTTTCATGCTCAAGTTTTGCCTGCTGCTGTTTTATCTCCGCTTCAAATTTCATCTGTTCTAAATTCAGCTAGGAAAGCTCAAATGAAAGCTCGGCGCTTTTCAAATTCGATTCAAGATTCGTTAAGGAAGATTTCTGATCGGCCAGCATCTTGGCTCTGTCAGATTCAGTAATATCGAGTTTCGACTCAGCGTTCTTCAGGTTGATCATCGCTTCGGTCGGATCGAACTTAACAACTACATCGCCGGCCTGAATATAATTACCCTCAGGCACCATATAAACTATTTTCAGACTTCCCGGAACGCGCGGAGTTGTAACAGAGGTTGAATTTTTTGCTCTTATCTCTCCGCTTTCAGTTATTGAAACCTGGAAATTTTCTTTTTTAACTGTGTATGTCGGTACGTTGTTGGCGGAAGTTGAAAAAGAGGAAACAGTGATGATAACGATCAGAATTATTAAAGCAGCCGAACCAAGAAATATTTTGGGATTTTTTAAAATCTGAGGAAGCCGAAGCTGATTTAATTTTTCCTCTAATTTGTTAAGTGCCGATTTAAGAAATGATGAAAGGCGCGTTTTCCATTTTGATTTTTCGTCGGTCATTGCCGCCGCTCCCCTATTAAAATTAAGGTAAATTGTACTCCTTACCCTCAAAAGCTGTTCAATTATATGAATATATTATTTAAAAAGAAATTTAAAAATCAAGTTCCTGCAATTTCTTTAAGTTCCGGCCGCCGAGACGGATTAAGACCGTAACAGGTGCATCCAGACCCGTTTTTAAGAGTATGCCCGGTAATGCCAGAAAAGTAAGCGTACAACATTATTGAGAAAAAAGAAAACATCAGCAGCGTTTTTATGCCGCTTGCGGCTTTTATATTTATCGATTTCGGCTTACAATCTTTCGTCTGCATTTAGAAATTATTTATTTGAATTCAGAAAATATCGGGGACTAATATATTACCATTATTTAAATAACGTTTCGCCGCCGACATAATTTTTTCACAGCGGCTTTATACAGTATAAAGAATAACCGCCGTCCAAATTTCAAAACAGATATTTTAGTAATTGTTTTTTCTCATTAACTTAATAATCAAAATTACGGAGATTGGGCATGCAGAAAATGTTACGGGTTATGATATTATCCTTCTTTCTTACCGCTGCGGGATTTTCACAGACGATTGATACATGCGGAAATAATTTTATCTTAAATCTTCTCCAGTCGCATAAAAATATCTTCGATACGGTGCTCAGTAATCCTTCAAAATATAAGGTTCAAATTTTATACACGCAGATAAACAGAGACGGAAAAAACATTCCTCATTTTAAATCTTATTCATACAGACTCGATCCCGGCGAATATTTCTATCCCGCGAGTACGGTGAAACTTCCAGCCGTTGCATTGTCTCTGGAAAAACTGAACCGGCTTAACATCCCCGGATTAAACAAATATACCGATTTAAGAATCGACAGCTCATGGAGCGGACAAACGCCGGAAACAACGGACTCCACATCGGCAAACGGCTTGCCTTCAATTGCGCAGTACGCGAAAAAAATCCTGCTGGTCAGCGACAACTATTCTTTCAACCGCTTGTTCGAATTTCTCGGGCAGCAGTATTTCAATCAGCAGCTTTGGATGAAGCGGTACTGTCATGTAAAAATTTTAAGAAGGCTGTCTTTCGGTTTCTCCCCGGAAGAGAACAGGCATACAAACTCTTTCGATTTTTATTCGAAGGACAAAATCGTATACCATCAGCCTGCCGCGTTTAATCCTTACGAATACACACAGACGGCTGAAGGACTTCTGCAGGGCAAAGGCTTCATAAGGAACGACAGTTTAATTGATCAGCCGATGGATTTTACATACTCTAATTATTTTGCGCTTGACGATCAGCATGCGGTGCTTAAAGCTTTACTATTTCCGGATGCCGTACCGGCGGAAAGAAGATTCGACCTTACTTCGGACGATTACAAGTTCCTTTATAAATATATGTCGATGCTGCCGCGGGAGAGCGTCCATCCTTCATATAATAATTACAACGACTACTGGGACGGCTACGTTAAATTTTTCATGTACGGCGACACAAAAGATACTATTCCATCATACATCAGAATTTTTAATAAGGTAGGCGACGCTTACGGTTATTTAATTGACAACGCTTATATAGTCGACTTTAAGCACGATGTAGAATTTATGCTCAGCGCCGTTATCTACGTGAACGAAGACGGGATTTTCAACGACGATAAATACGAATATGATACTATCGGGCTGCCGTTCCTTGCGAATCTAGGAAGGGTGATTTACTCGTACGAGCTTCAGCGGCCGAGAAAGTTTAAGCCGGATTTAAGCAGGTTCCGAATAAATTACGAAAGCTCCGGCGAATAACCGGAGCTTTGTTTTTTAATTAATTTTAGTGATGGTGACCGCCGTGGCCGTGTACATGGCCGTGTGAAAGTTCTTCGCTGGTCGCGTCTCTTAAGCCGAGCAGTTCAACATCAAATGTAAGCGTTCTGCCGGCAAGAGGATGATTAAAGTCCAGAAGGATATCTTCACCTTTAATCTCTTTAACTACAAATGGCATTTGACTTCCGTCGGGCGCGTTAGCGACAAATCTCATTCCTTCCTGAAGCTCGGTGTCTTCGGGAAATTCGGTTTTCTTAACCGACTGCAGAGCAGCGTCGTCGTAAACGCCGTACGCGTCTTCCGGAACAAGCGTAACTGATTTTCTGCTTCCGATCAGCATCAATCCGATTTCTTCCTCAAGCTTAGGAAGGATCTGTTCGTTTCCGCTTAAGTAGGCGAAGGGATTTTCTTTTGAGGTTGACTCAATAACCGTTCCCTCCTCGTCGGTTAAAATAAAATTAATTGTCACTACCTGGTTGTCTTTAATAGGCATCTTAATCCTTTCGTTCAATAAAAATATTTATGTTGGTTAAAAAATCATTTCGAATCATGAAATCAAAAAACGGTTAAAGGAACGGGATTCTTCATTCAGCGCTATAGATATCGCTGCTGTTTACATTTGATGAATCGAGTTCCCAATCTATTCCGCCGCAGGGAAGGAATATCTTGCTGGGATGCTTGTCGTGCAGCATGCATAAAACCGCCGATTCGTCGAAGTGTTTGCAGGTAGAGCAGAGGGTAGATTCTATAATCTCCTTATTTTTAGAGATGAACAGCCTGTAGTGAATTATAGCAGGGTGAATAACAACGCCGTATAAGGCAAACAGACCAACCAACCACCCGAAGCGGAAATCCAAATATCCTTCCATCACCCACAGAATAGGGATCAAAACCGCCGTTCTTACAATCGTCCAAAAAACAATCTCTCCCATACGTACCTTCTTACAGAAATCTTTTAAGCTTCAAAATTCAGGCAAATAATCTATTTGAAGATAAATATACTAATCGAAATAAAAAAGGCTGCTTTGATTAATTGCTCATTATAAATCCTGCATGCAAACCAATAAATAATTAAAAGTGAATGAATTTTAACTTGATAAAATATTCAAATAGAATTCTTGCTGTTATTTAATTAATGTATTAATATTGAACAATTAGATATTATTAAAGAATACTCGGCTAAAAGAACCTATTGTGATGGTCATAGTTTTAGATCTCGGGGGAAATGAAAAGGATGTTTCTGCTACCTGAGGGAAATTGTAGCGCATTTTAGCTAAATAAGCGGTTGTACAGGCGGGAATTCGTAAAAAACTGAATTTTTTTACAATTTATTTATAATTAAAGCTAATTAAATTATTTTTGTATTCGATTATATAAGTATACATCCGTTTTATTCTTGTAAAATTCAGGGGTCTTCATAAATGAGGGAGTTTTGAATATAAATTCTTTCGAACGATGCATAAAATTAAAAAAGCCCGAAGAAATTCTTCAGGCTTTTGTGAGCGCGGGTGGGCTCGAACCACCGACCCTCTGCTTAAAAGGCAGATGCTCTACCCCTGAGCTACGCGCCCATTTTTTAAGGACTACAAATATAAATATTTGATTTTTTTGTTCCAAATGTTCGATTTGCCATTTAATTAAAAAATAACTGATAAATGCAAAAAAATTCTAAAATACTTGTCTGTGATGACGACGAAACTCTTTGTTACCTCCTAAAGGAGCAGCTGCTCGAGGAGGGTTTCTCGGTTGACACCGTTTACGACGGCAGCCTCGCCATTGAGTCAATTAAAAGGAAGAATTACGATCTGCTGCTTCTCGATTTGAATATGAGAGAAGTGCAGGGAGAAGAAGTCCTTAAGTTTGTCTCAGACTATAATTCATCGATCCAAGTGGTTATTTTGACGGCTCAAACAGATGTTAGAAAAGCTATCGACTGCATAAAGCTTGGTGCCTACGATTTTGTTACCAAACCATACAATTTTGATGAACTTCTGCTGACCATAGGCCGTGCCCTTGAGCACAAAGAGCTCGTGGTTAAAACCACTCTTCTTGCCGACCAGGTGAATAAAAAACTGTCTACAAGAATAATTGGCGACAGCAAAGAATTGCAGCGCGTAATAACTCTTGCAAATAAATCGGCTACATCGGACTCCAACATACTAATTGAGGGTGAGACCGGTACAGGAAAAGAGCTATTGGCTGAATATATTCACAAGCATTCCGCAAGAAACGACATGCCTTTTGTCGTGATAAACTGCGCTTCCCTTCCTGACCAGCTTATAGAAAGCGAGCTTTTCGGGCACGAGAAGGGAGCGTTCACCGACGCAAAATCTACTAAGCAGGGATTAGTGGAAATCGCCCACGGCGGCACTCTATTTTTAGACGAAATCGGTGAGCTGAGTCTGGCGCTTCAGCCAAAGCTGCTTAGATTTCTTGAGAACGGGGAATACAGAAGAATCGGCGGCGTAACCAATCTGACTTCCAACGTAAGAGTTATCGGCGCTACCAACAGAAACCTTCTTGAAGAAGCAGACAACAAAAACTTCAGACGAGACCTTCTCTTCAGATTAAACGTTATTACGCTGACTATACCGCCTCTACGCGAGAGAAAAGAAGATATACTTCTTCTGGCAAATCACTTCCTCGAGATAAAATCGCCTATCCGCTCGCCCAAAAGATTATCTGTTGAGGCTGAAGAGGCTTTATTGAATTACGATTTTCCCGGCAATATAAGGGAGCTAGAACATGTTATCGAGCGGGCCATCATTTTTGCCGAGAACGAGTATATAGAACCGGAAGATCTCAATCTTCCTACTGAATCTTCGCATGCTGCCGGAAGAAAATTGCATATGCTGTCAAACGACGGCGAGGAAGTGTTGAGCATGGAAGAGATTGAAAAAAAGCATATAGCAAGAGCGCTTAAAATAAACCGCTGGGACAGAACGCTGACCGCAAACCAGCTTGGTATAAGTCCGAAAACTCTTTATACCAAAATAAAGAAATATGAAATCAAGCAAGAATAATCTTAATGTCTGAGCGTTTAATTACCAAATACATTCTTGACGGACTATCCGGTTCGGAAGACAGCGCCTTAGCCTTTGCCGACGGCAGCCGCAAGATTACTTGGTATAACCGCGGTTTTAAAACCAAAAGCGGACAGAATAAAATTAAGGGAAGAAATTTCCTTAATCTTTTTCATCTGCAGCTTAACAAAGACGTTCCCGCTCCTACTTTCAAAAGACCTTCCGTTTACAAAGTTCCCGGTTATGATTTTTCGCTTAAAGTGAGCGTGCTGGGAGAAAAGGGTAAAACTAACGGATTTTTAATCGAGCTGCTTCCGGAAACACACCACGAAAACGGAGGCAACAGGATACTGAATAAAAATATTACTTTTCAGAAAGACCTTCAGGAGATACTCGACAGCCTTATAAAAGAAATTTCTATTCATTCACTTTCGGAAGAAATTCTTGGCAGAGCGGTATCTATAAGCGAAAGCTCTTTCGGCATGATTGTTTTCTACCAGGACAAAAACAAGCAGGACTTTATATTCTTCGATCCCTCATCTCTTATTAAAGACCAAGACGGAATTAAAAAAGAATTTAAAGCCAGTTCATCTTATATTGATAAATGGCTTCTTGTAAACAAACGATCGCTGATGGTGCTGAATCATCCGAATAATATAGGCTACAATCTTACAAACTCATTAGCCTGCGAGTCGTTAATTATTTCTCCGTGTCTGTTCGACAACAAGCTTGCAGCAGCAATTATAGTGGGTAAAAAGGACTCAATTTATCCGGCTCTCGAGATAAACAACATCGATCAGTTCTCATCTCTTCTTTCCTTTGCTATCAACAGCATAAAGACAAGAGATCTTAACGCAGCTCTGGAAGTAAGACTTCTGCAGGCACAAAAACTTGAGACTATTGGAAAGCTTGCTAGCGGTATGGCGCACGACTTCAGCAATCTTTTGTCCAGTATTTTCGGTAGTCTTAATCTTCTGAAGAAGCGGATTCCCGAGAGAGAAGATATTTACCGTCTTCTGGACAACATTGAGAATTGTTCAGTTCGTGCAAAGGATCTTACAAAAGGGCTGCTGTCGTTCGGCAAGCCAACACCCAAAAGAAAAGAGCTGATAAAACCGAACGATCTTCTAAACGAAATATCAAAAGTAATCACTCAGACATTTCCGGCAAAAATTAAATTTGAAAAAGAAATAGAAGATCCGTTATATGATATACTTGGGAACGGAACGGAAATTTACCAAGTGCTGCTTAACCTCTGCGTGAACGCTAAGGAATCGATTGAAGGTTCTGGAAAGATCGCCCTCAAAGCGAGAAACATAACCATAAATGAATCGAATATAGTTAATCATCCCCTTCTTGACAAAGGAAATTATGTTTGGCTTTCCGTAACCGATACAGGAACAGGGATTGAAGAGGATAATCTAATAAAAATATTCGATCCGTACTTTTCCACAAAAAACAAAGCCAGCGGTTCCGGCTCCGGATTGGGTTTGTACGTAACTTACGGCATTATTAAAGCCCACAAAGGTAACATCGAAGTCTCGAGTCAACTTAATAAAGGAACGACTTTCGACGTATTCATTCCAGCATACGAACCAACTTTGGCCGGCAAACAATCACCGGGGCAAAAAATTATTCTTCTGGCCGACGACGAGTTGATGCTTAGAGACCTTCTTGCCGAACTTCTCGAATCAACCGGTTACAACGT
The DNA here is from genome assembly GCA_046703345.1 of Ignavibacteriaceae bacterium. Classification (GTDB taxonomy): domain Bacteria; phylum Bacteroidota; class Ignavibacteria; order Ignavibacteriales; family Ignavibacteriaceae; genus FEN-1297. Next base: position 5,509 of record JBJKTB010000137.1, on the reverse strand, counting down.
AATCAAAGTATCAACCGGAACCGAAGCGCTCAAAGTACTGACGGAAGAAATAAAAGTCGATATGGTAATTGTGGATTATAACATGCCGGGTATGGACGGACTGGAGTGTACAAGAAAAATAAGGGAACTTAATTTAGATATGCCTATAATCTTGTCTACAGGGAGCCTCTCGTTCGAAGGGAATTCAAATTATTCAAACCCGGGCGTCACCAGCATCTTGGCAAAACCGTACGAGTTTGAGACAATGCTAAGCACAATAAAGCAACTACTCTAAGTGCTCTTCCTCTTCCTTGTGTTCAACCTCAACCATTTTTATGTTTTTAACGTAGTCCGAAAATACCGGCTTCTTTATCGCATTAAGCTGATTGAGAACGTTGTTTATCTCTTTAACGGCTGAGTCAATATATACAAGCCGCTTCAGCACGGCGTCTTTTGATATTTCCTCCCGGTTCAGCTCTCTTTTTATGGCAGCCATCGATAGTGAGATAAGCGTAAGAGGCTGTTTAATTTTATGATTAGTAGTAACAACAGTAGCAGCAAATGTGCTTCTCTGCTCGGCTTCTAAGAGCAGTTTGTGAGCTTCGGAAAATTTGAGCGCTGAATTAACTCTCGCCAGAAGTTCAATTCTGTTAAACGGTTTTTTTATATAATCGAACGCCCCGGCTTCCAGGCCTTCTTTGGTGTCCTCTGCGCCAGACTTAGCGGTAACAAGAATAATAGGAATATTTGCAGTCTTAGGATCATCAACAAGTATTTTACACACTTCGAATCCGCTCATTTCAGGCATCATTACGTCAAGAAGGATGAGATCAGGGTTTTCGTTCATTGCTTTGTCTATGCCGGTCTTGCCATCGTACGCCTTGATCACTTCGAAACCTTCGTGCTCAAGTCTGTCCTGCAGAAGAAATACATTTTCCGGCAGGTCGTCAACAACTACTATCTTTTTCATGGTTATTTAAGTTTTATTTTAGAAAATAATCTTTCGATTTTAAAAGCCATAACACCCGAATTAACCGGCTTGGCAATATAATCGTCGAAGCCGTGTCTTAAAATAACTTCCTTATCGTCCAGCATGGCTTTAGCCGTAACGGCGAAAACAGGAATGGTTGCCCAGTTTGAATTTTGCCTAATTCGGTTGATTGTCTGAAAGCCGTCCATCTCGGGCATCATAATATCGAGAAGTATAAGATCTGGCACATTAACTTCGAGCAGTCTAAGGCATTCCAAGCCGTTCTTTGCTAGCTTTGTTCTGCAGTCGCAGGCCTGTACAATTTCGTTAAGCGTAAAAAGAGAATCGGGATCGTCGTCGACAATCAGAACCTCGCCTCTAAATATTTTTTTCTCAGCCAGATCTCCGGCATTCTTCTGAGTAAATGATAAGCCAGTTCCCGTATTGCCGCCGGATGTTTCATTATCGGTAAACGTTTCGTGCATCTTAATTCTGTCGCGCACAACCTTCAATACGTCAAGAGGATGGCCTTTCGATTTAACAGTGATATCCTCAACAATATTATTAAGAGAATTCCGTTCTTCGTCAGATAAATCTTTTGCCGTGCTGATTATAATCGGAATATGCTTTGTATCATTATTCGATTTTAATTTATTAGTGAGCGTAACGCCGTCTACATTGGGCATAAGAAGATCAAGCACTATGAGATCCGGCTGCACCTCAAGTATCTTGCTGAATGCCAGCTCACTGTCTTTAATATAATCTATACGAATCTTTTCGTCTTTAAACGCTTCTTTGAATATCTCAAACTCGTTCTCATCATCATCGACTATCACAATTTTTTCGACCGGCTTTTTAACAAGATTCTCGAGTTTTTTGAGCGATTTCATTATTTGATCCGGTACTACCGGCTTATAAAAATATTCAAAAGCGCCCAGGCCGAAACCGAGATTTTTATCGCCCATGATCGAGATAAGAATTACGGGAATATCTTTCGTTAGCGGATTATTCTTAAGCTCTTCAAGAACTATCCAGCCGTTCTTATCAGGCATCATTACATCGAGAGTAACAGCAAAAGGCTGAAACTTTACAGCCTTCTTTATTCCTTCATTGCCTTCCGAAGCGTAAACAACGTCGTAGCCTCTGGCAGAAAGATATTGGCCGATTGTATATCGAACTTCCGGATCGCTGTCAATTACTAGAATAGGGTTTTTTCTGTTTTTAATAAGCGCATCCACACGGAAACCCGCGTCGGGCATTTTTGCTTTGGTGCGGATAAACAACAGCGGAAGGGTAAAAGTAAAGATAGAGCCTTTACCGGGTTCGCTTTCTACTGAAATCGTACCGTTCAGCATACCGGCAATCTTTTTGCATATCGCCAGCCCCAATCCGGTGCCGTCGTATTTGCGTGTAGTCGTTCCGTCTATCTGCCTGAATTCTTCAAAAATAATTATCTGATCTTCCTTCGAAATACCTATGCCGGAATCGATAACGTCGAATCTTAATTCTCTATTACCGTTCTGCGATACGTGAAGCTCTACGAACCCGTTATCGGTAAACTTAACTGCGTTGCCCAGCAGATTGATCAACACCTGGGTTACCTTACCCCTGTCCGTATTCACTATAACTTTCGTATCGAGATTCTTTACTACCTTGAAAGTTATGCCTTTTTGAGCCGCAAGCGGACTAATGGAGTTCTCTACCTCCCTTAAAAGTTCTTCGAGCATAATATCTTCGTTATGTACGCTCATCCTGCCTGCTTCGATCTTAGACAGGTCCAGAATATCATTGATCAGCCCCATTAGTCTGCGGCTGTTTTTAAGTACGACTTCCATTCTCTCGCGGTTTTTGCCGCTCAAAGTTTTATCTTCTAGTATAAGCTGAGTGAGACCGAGTACCGAATTCATAGGGGTTCTTAATTCATGAGACATGCTTGCGAGAAATTCCGATTTAAGCCGGGTAGCTTCTTCAGCTCTTTGTTTCTGCACTTCCAGTTCGCCAGCTTTTTCCTTCACTTTCTTATGAAGGTCAAGTAAGGTTTCGTTCTGTTTGCGGACCTGCAAATTCTGCTTCTGATAATCTTCATTAAGCTGCTTTAACTCCTCAACAAGGTTCTCAAGCTGAACGAACGCCATAGCGTTAGTAAGGCCGATAGCCAGCTGCTCCTTTATCTTCTCGAGATATTCCGCGGCTTCCGGAGCCGGCTTTTCGAAGGCTCCCAGCTCAAGTACAGCAATTGGTTTGTTGTTGTAAAAAATAGGGACTATTAACAAGTACTTTACTTCAAGCGAAAATGCACCCGCCGATACCACAGGCAAACTTACGCCTGAGCTAATCTCAAGTATCTTTTGATCTCTTAAGGCAATCTCAAATATCTCGGAATTTGTTGCTGGGTTATATTCTCGGCCTATTCCGTAAGAGGAGGTCAGATTTATTTTATCATTCTCGATTGTAAATAGTGCCCCTACCGCGAATCTGCAGGTTTCAATTATTTTCTTCAGTGCCGCTTCAGATATTTCTTTAAGCGTAGGATTTCTATTTATAAGAGTAATAAACTCAGAGTATTCGCGTTTAGATTTTTCATTTTTCTTAAGCTCATCGAGCATAGTATTAAATGCGGAAGCCAGTTTACCGAGCTCATCGTTATTTTTGATTTCAATTTTATTCTCAAAGTTTCCTTCCTTGGTAATTTCGGTGGCCCGGCTGAGTTTAGTAATCTGTTTCCTCAGCTTGTCAGTAAATACCATCGTAAGAATAAGCGAAAGAGCGACGCCCGCAAGTCCGATAATTATTAGCAGATCTTTAAGGTTCGTTCTTAAATCGGCAGCTTCGTTTAAAGTAGTAAAGATTAGGAACTGTACATCGCTCCTTTCTTTGAAGGCCGGCTGTGGTTTATAAATTGTCGCCAGGATATCGGTAGCTTGACCGCTTTGTCCGTATACATCGAAATTCCCTTTAGAGGAAAGATCTTTGTAAGCGTTTGAAAGCGAATAATAATACTTCTGATTTATTGATTCGTTCGAGATGAGCGCAGGAGTTCCGTCCCAAACCGCAGCAACTTCAGCATTAATTTTTTTTGATAGATTATTAAGAAAATCGTTTGTTATAATGCGGCCGTAATAATAAAAACCGCTTTTTAGTTTTTCTGTTTTAATAACGGCATAAGGATTTTCCTTCACAAAGTCATCTATAGTTCCGGCCGCTGGAGTTAACTCAACATTTCCGTTAATCAGTTTATTTAGAATTCGGCCGGAGGATTCGTCGGCTGTTTTTAATACAAAGTCTATGTCCTTTTTATTTGATAAGCTTTGGGAGAAAATATTTTCAGGGTTGTTACCCGCCAGCGTTCTGAAATCATCATCAGTATCCTGAATAATATTCCTGTAAGCGTAGATGAGCTCGTTGGCTGAGTTCAGCAGATACTTTGACTGCTGAGAAGAAAGGACTTGATACATGATCGTATAAAAGGCAATTGCCGAACTACCCAAGATGAGTACTACTATAGCAAAGTTTATAATTAAAATCCTATAACTTATTTTCATGTTTTACTTCATTCATCTCGCTGTAAAACTTTTCTTATAGTAATCAACAATTCATCAAAATCATACGGCTTACTTATGAAATCTGTTGCACCCAGCTTAGCCGAATCTATCGCGCTTTTAACATCCGCGTATGCGGTTAATACAATTACTCTTGCAAATATGCCTTCTTCCCTCAAATCCCTGAGTACTTCGAAACCGTCTTTTTTCGGCATCTTCAAATCCAGCAGTATCAAGTCCGCGTTTTTTATCCGAAGATATTCCAATGCAGCCTCGCCGTCGTTTACATAGTCTACATCGTAACCGACCTCGCTCAATTCTTCTTTAAGTACTCTGCAAAGATTAATATCATCATCTACAATTAGTATGGATTCCATTTTCAGACCTACTGTTGGTTACTCTGAGACTGGTTAAATTGATAGTACTTAATTTGTTCCCGCTGTCTGTTCAGCTCATCCTTAAGAGGAGTAGTTGACTGCGGTCCGGCAAGTCTTTCTTTCAAGGTTGGAACCAGATTAGCCTTTATCAATATTATTAATTCTTTCTTTGTATCTATTTTCTGGTCGCTGCCGAATATATATCTTAAACCGAATACCCACCACGGAAGGTCTTTAAGAATCGGAACGCCAGACCGTACAGTAGATGTTTGATTTATGAACATACCCCCGATTACGGTTTCTTCGCCGTCAAGCATTACAACCCTTGTATTGGCGGATGTTTTATTTATAATTGTATTATTCGGGTCCGGAACGAATGAACTTCTTTCAACATGAATGTTAAGAAGAATATAGTTTATGCCGTCTTCTTTAAGAACATGAGGAGTAACCGTAACTATAGAACCGATAGAATAGAAATTCTCTATAATGTTACCGGAAAAATCCCGCTGTTTTATGGCGAGGTCCTGGCCGTCCTGCAGCCTGGCTTCCGTTCCGTCAAGCACGGTGATATTGGGCGAAGCAATTATATCTCCCAGGTTCTGGCTTTCAAAATACTGGAAAATTGCAGTAGCTTTACCGAACAA
>JBJKTB010000136.1:0-4044 GCA_046703345.1 Ignavibacteriaceae bacterium | reverse complement strand
TGTTTTGAATAATCCTCTTTCCTTATTCGGCGCCCAGGCATGACCGATAGCCGCAACGAATACGATGTCCGGATTTGAAGGATCAATAACGATCTTGGAAATTTGCCCGGCGTCTTTTAATCCCATGTACTCCCACGTTTTTCCGGCATCGGGCGAATAATAAACTCCCCGGCCGTCTATTATATCGTTTCTCATATTAGCCTCACCTGTACCTACCCAAACCAGGTTCGGATTTGAAGGAGCCAAAGCAATCGCGCCTATCGACGATACCGGTTCTTTCGCAAATATTGCTTTCCAGCTGTAGCCGCCGTCTGTAGTTTTAAATACTCCGCCTCCAGCGGCTCCTACATAATAAATATTCGGCTGCCCGGGTATGCCTACCACGGAACTCACTCGGCCGCCCGCGATCGCCGGACCGATGTTCCTGAATTTTAAAGCGGCAAACATATCAGTTGTATCTTTATGCAAATCTGATTTATCTCTGCCAGCAGCAAAAGATAACCCACTTGAAACAAGCATAAGCAGAATAACCGCAGAACAGACTGTAATTCTGTATAATAATTTCATTTTTAGCTACTCCTTATTCTGACTGAATGGGTAAGAATTAATTATGAAATTTTTTCTTTTCGATATGGAATTAATTAGCAATTTCCTAAACCGTTTACTCGAAGATAATGTGAAATGTAATTATTGGACTAATGCTTCACCCCAAACACTGTAAGATAATAAATCATGATAAATCAATTAAAAATTATTAAATATGAAGTAAGTGTTTGTGATGTGTCGCAATTATTTTTATTAAATCTGTATTTTGATTTCTAAAAAGTTTAAAAATTTCATTTCACGTAAAAAATAATCTTCTATAATTTCCGCGGATGATCTTTGTCCCGGCCAGGCAAGCATGTTTTTAGCTCCTTCGGTGTTTACCCATTTAAACTCCGTATGTTCCGGGGAGATTGTAACTTCCGCGTTTTCTTCAACAAGCGCCGCAAAAACAGGAAGAAAACAGATATAATCTTTTTCAGGATAATAGAATGAATTTATATTTGGAGCTGTCCAGAATCTTGCCGGCGTTAATCCGGTCTCTTCTTTTATTTCTCTCAGCGCAGCTTCATATGCTTTTTCCCTTGGATTTATTTTTCCGGAAACCATCTGCCACAATCCCGGATAAATTTCACTTTCGGAACGTTTAAGAAGTAAAAACTCTATTCCGTTATTATTTTTCCTGAAGATATGCGCTTCGACAAGATTTGAGATTAGTTTCATTTTGTATCCCGTATATTTTTTAGAAGAATGCCCTGACTTCGGCGCGCGCGGTATGAACAACCCGCTGCCCGCCCTGCGCCCTTCCGTCGTAGCTTACTGTAGACTGAAGAAAGGCGGCAAGCTTGTAATCAAAATTAAACTTCCAGTAATAATTTTTCCCGACAATATTTCCTTCGGTCAGTTCTATAGGAAGATAATTTTGGGTGCTGTTTGCCGTCAGCTCGTCCCTTTCAAATTCTATTCTAAGTCTTCCCGCGCCTGCTACGGATAATGTAAATCGTAATGCTTGAGAATTTAAATCAACCAGCGTCGGATTCGCGGGGTAATCATCTTCCTTATGCTCCGCTTTTATTTTAAATCCGACTTCTATATTATTCTGAGGCCTGTACGAAAAATCGGAAGTTATGCTGTTGCCTGTTATCTCCATCGCCTGGCTGGATAATGCTGGCGCGGCTACATTCGACGTCTGATTCACCAGATCGGTCTGATTGCTCATCTCCTTGATCATTTTGAAATTAATTCGCAGACTCCTTTCCCTGGTATATGACTGCTCGACTCCAGCGCTGTACTGGTTCATGCTTTTTCTCTGCGAGTAACGAAGACGTGCCGAAAATTCCGGATCGTTCTCGAATAGAAAAAGATCCTGCTGAATATAATTAAATCCGTAAATTGTTTTTGCCGGATTCTGAAAATCGGACAGGTGAAGAAGATATATTTTTTTGTAGTCCTGCTCCTGACTGTTCTCCTCTATCCTCCAGTAGGTTTCAGATGAAAAAGGATGAAGGATTTTTCCCGCCAGGCTGCCGGGATCAAACATCCTGCTGAAATATAATTTCCACCTGGTGCTTGTCTTCAAATCAATCACGGGATACAACTGATCGGTTGGAACGGTAACCATTACATAATCGCCGTCGTATACCGTCGGCTGGAACTCGCTCTCATCCTGAATGCCGTTATGGTTTAGATCGCCGAGATAAATGTAATTGCCGGCTCCCTGCGCTACTTTGATGAATACTTTCTGAAGTTTTGCCGACCGCTGGGTTGAAACTTCATAGTAAAAATCACCCGAAACCGGATTCCAGAAATTAAATCTGTTCTGAGATCTGATAAGAATTGTTTGAGCATCGAGATAGCCGAGTTTCTTAAACGCCGCGTCGTACTTTTTATCGTTCATGGTAAAATTAAGCGTTGAATTAAATTCGCGGATCCCCGAATAATTCAGCTCAAAAAATTCAGAAGTAGATTTTGACTGAAGCGCCATTATGCCTGAAAGCGGAGCGTAATCATTCCGGAGAGAATATTTCACAGTAAGTTTAAGACCCTTTAATTCGTATAATTGAATATAAGGATCAAACTCATAATATTTTAGACTAGTCTGCAGCAGTGAATCGCCGGATTGAGAATCTCGCCGGTTCTCCGCGAGAAAGTCAAGACCGGGACGAAATACTCCCAGCGAGAAGTATCCGCTTCCTTTTTGCCTGAGCCAGCTGCTGTTAAGCGTTCCGTTCTTCGACCCGACATAATCAAAGTTGTAATCGATACCGTAATTTTTTTTATCGGTAAACTTAAGTGTATTATTAAACCTGCTCGAACTGAAATCGCTTCCCGTTTTTAAAAGTCCGTATGAAGACGTAATGTTAAGTTCTTTCACGGGGATTAGGTTTAGGTTAATTTCGCGCAGCTCTTCGTTCTGCGACGACTGAGCCGAATCGATATTGTAATCCCGGTTAAACTCTACAGGATTATATCTGTCAAGCGATGTAAACCTGTCCTGCACGAAACGGTCTCTTAAAGATAAACCTATCAGGCCGAGATTTAAGCTGCCGATTTTTATAAGTCTCGGCTCCATACTGAAAGATATATTTCTGGCATAACCGAAATTTGATTTGTCGTCTATCGACGAAAATAAGTTTTTATCCCAGCTGCTGCCGGCATATTCAATTCCTATTTTAATTCCGGGTGAAGGATTGATATCGAGAACTATATTGCTCAGCTGTTTTAGTTGAGGCAGCGGCAGGAAGATGATCGGAGCATAATCGCCTCCGCCGATTCCGTTAAACCGGAAGTCGCCTATGCTTTGCTTAACGTAATCGCCGCTGCCGGCTCCCACATAGCTGAATGTAACTGTATAAAGCGATCGTGGATTGCCGGGATTGTAAAGATAATATGAATAGCTTTTGCCGGCTATGACTGTATCGATTTTTTCGTAAATGCCTATCGTCATTCCTGTGGAATCGGGAACCGCAAGCGCTACTCCCGACTTAACTGCTTTGAACCTGTCGTTTCCGGCGGCTGCCAGTATGGCTTTATCCGAATCCGAAAGTGAAATATCTATAGGCGAATTCTGGTCGTCTCCTTCCCTCATGTACTGAAATTTTATTCCGAGTAATCCTTTGAACACTTTAGATTCAACTCCCGCGCCGAAGAACGATCTTGTGTACTGTCTGTCTGTGTACTCGAAATCCACGGAGATTCTGCTGGCAGATGTAATAAGCCTGTTCGGAGTATAAGTTATCTGCGCGTTGGAATAATCTATTATGTAATCGTTTCTTTCGCCTCTCTTAAGTTCAGCGCCGTCGAGGTAAACATGCTCGGTTCCCGCGATAATAATTATATCCCTTTCACCGTTCGCTCCGCTGAGCTGATAGGGACCTTGCATTCCGTCCGAGCCGTTAAAATTGTTGGTAGTATATTTTCCCTTCGACGTTGCTATTGCGATATACCCCTTCTGGCCGCCGTAGCTGATGTCGCTTTCAAGTCCCTGCAGCTTGCGGCTGA
>JBJKTB010000135.1:0-4751 GCA_046703345.1 Ignavibacteriaceae bacterium | reverse complement strand
TATAACTAATTGTAACATGCGTCTTAACATTAGATTTCTGTACGCAGCCTTTTGTAAGATTAAAATATATCTGACCGCTTGCCGATGTCTCGGGCTTCTTGAAATCGAATGACGCTCCGCCTTCCTCATAGTGAGTATTGCCGGTTACAACAGTTTTTAGCCCCGCGTCAATTATCGCTACCTTATCGCTGTTATACATTTCCAAACTTGAAATCTTATAGAGATTAGTATTTTCAAGTTTAAAGATCAGGAACGGCGTAGGAGGCTGCGGGTAAGTCCATGCCGAATCTCTTGCCACAACGCCGTCAGTCATCTCCCTGAACAATTGTATTACCAGCGGTCTGAGCGCGCCTTCCATTATGCTGCGGTGCAGGTTATCCCTTTCCTGGGGAGAAGCGGCGCCGCTGTTTCCTGTCAAGTCTAAATATTTGTTGACAATGCCGTATACTTTTGAAATTTCAATTACTCCGCCGTTATTATTGATTCTCACGTTAAAAGGATTATTTATCAGCGCGGCATACTGCGCGAACTTAGCCAGGCTGGCCGAATCGTTGGTTACGCCCGACTGGTAAAAAAGCATCTGTCCGTTCAGATCGGCGTTCAGCGTAATAGATTTAACTTCGCAGGCCATCTCCATTACACTGTCCTTTTCGGTGTTAACCAGACTGACGTCCATCTGGTATATTACACTTTGCTTTATCTTCTGATTAAAACTGCTGTCAGAGTGAATCTGCTGGTCGTCTTCCGAAAACGACGCCATTCTGTATTCGTAATGTTTTCCTTTCTCAAACTTGTAGCGGAAAACGAATTTTTCATTGGGATTGGAAACCGGGGAAGTTTTAATCGCTGATGTATCTATTGTTGTCCCTGCTTTACCGGTAGCTGCAGCAGAATCCGCCGCCGGTTTTTTTGAACAGCCGAAAGTTATAAAAGCTAATAAAAGCACGAATGAAAGATATTTCATATAAAAGTCCTCTTTAAAGAAAAAGTTTAACTGCCAATAAAAGACCGCAGAAAAAATGAACGAGATGCATCTATAAACGAAGAAGCGGTTTGATTCAAAAAAAGAATGACCGTCGATTTATCTCCGGTCATTCCGTAAAAACATGATCATGTAAAAATATTACTTGCTGTAATTTTCAAGAAGCTCTTTTCTGGAGAAGAAATGAGCGATCTCAATAGCGGCGTTCTCATCAGAATCGGATCCGTGCACGATGTTTTCCGCCTTACTGTCGGCGTACAATTTTCTTATAGTTCCTTCTTCAGCCTGCGCCGGATCGGTAGCGCCGATAAGCTTTCTGAAATCGGCGACGGCGTTCTCCTTTTCGAGAGCTATCGGAACGCACGGGCCGGATGTCATATACTGGATCAAATCGTTGAAGAAAGGTCTTTCCTTGTGAACTTCATAAAATCCGCCGGCTGACTCATTTGTAAGTCTTACCATTTTAACTGCTTTAATTTTGAATCCGGCTTCGGTTATTTTAGTAATTACCTGTCCGATCAGATTTTTTCTTACGCCGTCAGGTTTAATAATCGCTAATGTTCTGTTACCCAAATTGATCTCCTTGTTGTATATAAATTAACGGCCGCCCCGGATTTTCAATTCTAAATATCCCGGCGGCCTTTCATCATTTTTTCTTTTTAACGACTTTCTTAACTGTCTTTTTTACAGCGGCGGTTTTCTTAGCCGGCTTGGCAGCCGTCTTTTTAGATTTTGCTGCCGCTTTAATTTTCTTGGAAGGTTTTTTAGCCTTAAGCGCTTCGAGTGCTTTAAGCATTGTTGAGCCTATCTCAGCCGGGCTTTCGGCAACCTTAATTCCGGCCCTTTTCATTGCGGCCATCTTTTCGGCAGCGGTTCCCTTGCCGCCTGAAATAATAGCGCCTGCATGTCCCATTCTTCTTCCGGGAGGCGCGGTTCTTCCAGCGATGAATCCGACAACAGGTTTCTTAACGTTTTTCTTGATGAAAGCTGCGGCTTCCTCTTCGGCGCTTCCGCCGATTTCGCCTATCATTATAATACCCTCAGTGCCGGGATCATCGTTAAACATTTTTATAATCTTGGTAAAATTGGAACCAATAACCGGATCGCCTCCGATGCCCACGCAGGTTGACTGGCCGAGCTTTACGTCGGTAAGCTGTTTTACGGCTTCGTATGTTAATGTGCCGCTGCGCGATATAACTCCGATTTTTCCCGCCTTATGTATGAAGCCCGGCATAATGCCTATCTTCGCTTTGCCGGGAGAAATTACGCCCGGACAGTTAGGGCCGATAAGAACAACATCTTTGTCTTTAATAGAATTATAAACCTTCACCATATCCGCGGCAGGAATTCCTTCGGTAATGCAGATAATTAATTTTACTCCGGCGCCGGCCGCTTCCAGTATAGCATCGGCGGCAAACGCGGGCGGAACAAATACTACTGACGCATTTGCCTTTTCCGACTTCACCGCTTCTTCTACGGTATTATAGACCGGGACTCCCAAAAATTCAGTGCCGCCTTTGCCCGGGGTTACGCCTGCGACCACCTTCGTCCCATATTCAATCATCTGCTGAGTATGGAATGAACCTTCGCCGCCGGTTATACCCTGAACAACAAGACGGGTTTTTTTATCGACAAGTATGCTCATTTTTTTATTACCTTCTTAAGTTCTGTAAAAATTATCTACAAAGATAAACAATTTGTCAGTTATTTTTTAAAATTTTCGTTAAAAAATAGAGGAATTTATACACCGAAATGACCGCCGTCCTAAATACTGCAGCTCATCTTTAAGGTGATTACGCTAATTTGCAAGGAATCATTTTTTGTTTATTTTTATGCGGCAAAAAAATACCAACATGTATATTTATACGTTTACATATCTTTCATCGGGCCTTAACCGCCTACCTGCTTTCCTAAATTAAATTGCCGATCTATATAATTTCAAACAGCTGAAAAATGGAAAATAATTCCGGTAAGAAAAAACTTAAAAAGATATTGATAGGCGGGGCGCGCGATCCGCAGGACAGAGGCATCTTTCATAAACTTTCACTGATTGCTTTTCTTGCCTGGGTCGGTTTGGGCTCCGACGGACTGTCGTCTTCCTGTTACGGTCCGGCGGAAGCATTCAAAGCGCTGGAAGGCCATCCTTACTTAGGTATTTTCGTTGCTCTGGGCACCGCTGTTACAATCTTTATTATCGCTGCAAGCTATTCGCATATCATCCAATTATTTCCTTCGGGCGGCGGAGGCTACCTTGTTGCGAGCAAACTTCTTTCTCCTAATCTGGGCATGATCTCCGGCAGCGCGCTGCTTATAGATTACGTTCTTACTATAACAATTTCGGTTGCAAGCGGCGCCGACGCGATATTCAGCTTTCTGCCCGCAAGCTGGTACGGCTATAAGCTCGAGTTTGCCGTCTTCGGCGTACTGGTGCTTCTGCTGCTGAATATAAGGGGAATAAAAGAAGCGGTAATTCCGCTGGTGCCGGTATTTCTTCTGTTCGTAGTTACACATCTTGTTGTTATACTCTACGCGTTAATTAGTCATGCCCTTCAGTACCAGGCTGTTGCCGATAATACCGGGCGCGAGCTGGCAAGGTCTTTTCATTCTTTGGGCGCATTCGGCGTTTTGTTTCTTATAATGCGGGCCTACAGTATGGGCGCCGGTACATTTACAGGAATAGAGGCTGTCAGCAACGGAATACCTATTCTGCGCGAACCGAAGGTGGAGACCGCGAAGCGCACTATGCGCTACATGGCTTTCTCCCTTTCAATTACCGTTTTCGGATTGATGATAGCTTATCTTCTTTTTAAAGTCCAGCCTCAGGAAGGGAAGACGCTTAACGCAATTCTCTTCCAGAATCTTACGGCGGCGTGGGGAACTCATTACGGAACTCTTTTCGTTTTGATCACGCTTCTTTCAGAAGCGATTCTTTTGTTCATCGCCGCGCAGACAGGATTTCTTGACGGACCGAGAGTGCTGGCGAATATGGCTCTGGACCGCTGGTTTCCCACGCGGTTCGCAATGCTGAGCGACAGGCTGGTTACGCAGAACGGAATTCTTCTGATGGGCGTAACATCGCTCCTGATGATGATACTATCAAAAGGCTCAGTTGATTTCCTCATCGTTCTTTACAGCATTAACGTTTTTATAACTTTCAGTCTTTCCCAGCTCGGAATGGTTAAGCACTGGTGGCAGGAAAGAAAGAACGAAAAAAAATGGTTCCGCAAGCTCGCGATTAACGGCATCGGTCTCTCTTTAACACTTTTTATCCTGATCTCCGTTCTCGTAATAAAGTTCAGCGAAGGAGGATGGATCACGCTTCTTATTACTGCCGGACTAATAGGCGTGGCAGTGTACATTAAAAATCATTATAAGAAGACATTCGATATGCTGAGGAGGCTTGATACTATTGTCGATTCGGTCGAGGCTTCTATTTATAACATTCAGTCGGATGAAACAGAAGAAATTAAGAACGTACCCGAGTACGATCCCAAAGGAAAGACGGCCGCTGTTTTGGTTAACGGATTTAACGGTCTGGGGCTGCACACTCTGCTGAGCATTTTCAGGCTTTTCGGAGATACATACAAAAATTATGTTTTCGTTCAGGTCGGCTCGGTAGACGCGGGAAATTTTAAAGGCGCTGATGAAATTGAAAACCTGGGAGTCTATATTAACAGCGAGGCTAACCGCTATGTAAAATATATGAAGGAGCACGGATACTACGGAGAGGCGTTTACGGCAATAGGAACCGACGTTGTTGAGGAGATAA
>JBJKTB010000134.1:0-9145 GCA_046703345.1 Ignavibacteriaceae bacterium | reverse complement strand
GTTTTAAGCTGGCCGACCGGAAATCCAAGAATTTATTCAATATATCCTACTCTTTCGTGGTATTTACCAGGCATTACCACCGGATTTCCAAATTTTGATCTAGAAATTACAAATGAATCAGGCAATTACTCAACATCTTCTTTCCATCATACCTATTCATTGTTAACTGGTAATTCATTTACGATCCCTCTACTTGACTTTTTAACACCGGGGCAGACTTATTACTGGCATATGAGGACGAACGCCAATTTTCAACAGTCAGCTTATTCACCTGAGGCATCCTTTACAATTGACGGGGGCCAGCCGGCATCTCCTACTCCTAAGATTTACGGAGCCACCGGAGGTACTACAGTTAATACAAGCAACCCCCGATTAGTTTGGTATCTCACCAGTCAGCCGCCGTCTGACCACACCTATGAAATCGAGTTAAAGCCTGTATCAGAAAATTTTGACGGTACCGGAACAATAAAAAATATTTCAGGCAATTCATTTACGGTTTCTTCAACTCTAGCTAAGGGTACGGCTTATCATTGGAGGATAAGAACACATGGTTCAGGCGGAGTAGTTTCGAATTGGTCAAATTATAATTTACCGGAGGGGGCATTATTCTGTACTGAAGCCGAACCTGATGTGCCTGTCTCTCCTTTAATCGGTGGTCCTATGCCCGGGGCCGAAGTTTCACCGGAACCGGATTTATCCTGGTATCTTCCTACAGAACCGAAATCGGGACAAAAATATTACCTCGAGATTTCCAAAAATATTAATATGTCCGATCCGATAATGCAAATAAATGATATAAGCTCCAATTCCGAAAAGATTAATTTCTTAGGCGGAGGGACTTATTACTGGCGTGTACAGGCAGTAAACAGTTCGGGAAAGCGATCGATGTTCTCTCAGACGGGAAGTTTTGTAGTGAATAAAGTTACCGGTATCGAACAAAATCCGGAGTTTAATACTGTGCCGGGCAGTTTCAATCTCTATCAGAATTATCCGAATCCTTTTAATCCTACAACTATTATTAAATATTCTCTTCCTGTCAGAAGCTTCGTTAGTCTCAAAGTCTTTGATATTCTCGGCAATGAAGTAGCCGATTTAGTGAACGGAGAAAAAGCCCCAGGAAATTACTCATTAAGTTTTAACGGAGAGAATCTTCCGAGCGGCATTTACTTCTACAGAATCAGCGCTGGAAATTATTCACAAACAAGAAAGATGTTGTTGCTTAAATAGAGTTACGATTAAAACCATTAAACATTTTTACCTACTAAATGGAAGTCTATATATAATTTCCCATTATGAATCTTCTTACCTATTATAATCTATAGCGCTTTTAAAAAATAGTATATTCAAATTCTTCTGATTTTGAATTTCAGTCTTCCCTAATTATTAGAATATCACGTGAATTATTTACCTGTAAATTTTATATTTAAAAAGGATTCAAGTAAAATTTTAAGAAGATTTTTTAATTGAGTGAAACATGAACTTTTATCCGCTGACATGCTTCACGAAACCAAAAGGGGAGAATGATGGAAAGACAATCATACCGGTTAGATAAATCAGGCTCGCTGAATAACATGAAACTGGTTAGGGAAGATATACGAAAACCCGGTCCGAACGATGTTATAGTTAAGGTTGCCGCAATAGGCCTGAATCTTGCCGATGTCTTTACGATTATGGGCTTGTATAAAGCCGCTCCTAAAAAAGATTTTATCCCCGGACTCGAGTTTTCGGGTATTATTACGGAGAAAGGTTCCGGAGTCGAAGATTTTAATATCAATGATAAAGTTATCGGAGTAATCAAATTCGGTGCATACACTTCACACATTACAATTGATCATAGGTATGTAATTAAGCTTCGAGATGACTGGAGCTTTGAGGAAGGCGCCGCTTTTCTCGTGCAGGCTTTAACCGCTTACTATGCTCTCGTGCCGCTCGGAAATATACGGAGAAATCAAACCGTTCTTATACACAGCGCTGCGGGCGGCGTTGGTATTTACGCGAACCGCATTGCTAAAAAGTATTCCGCTTTTACAATCGGCACAATCGGCGATCCTTCAAAAACAGAACTTTTAAAAAACGAAGGGTGCGATGAAATTATTATAAGGGGAAAAGGTTTTAAGGAAGAATTGAAAAATAAATTGAACGGACGTTCTCTTGATCTTATAATGGAAGCAGTCGGAGGTAAAGTACAGAAAGACAGCTTTGATTTGCTGGCACCTACGGGAAGGATGGTCGCTTACGGACTTTCACAGTTCGCTCCTTACGGAAGTCATCCAAACTATCTAAAACTGCTGCTGCAGTTTCTAACGCGCCCCAAATATGATACTCTTCAGCTGATTGAATCAAACAAATCAGTACTTGGATTTAATCTGATTTGGTTATATGAGAGAGTTGAGTTATTTAAAAAGATGATAGACGAATTGGAGAGCCTTAAGCTCAATAAACCTTCTATCGGCCATGTTTTTACTTTTGATAAATTACCGGAAGCCGTAAAAACTTTTCAATCGGGAAAAACGACAGGTAAGGTTGTAGTAAAGATTGATTGAAGCAAAGATAAAAAAAAGGCGATGTTGTTATCATCGCCTGTTTTTTTTAATCTAAGTTCTGTGATTGTTTGCTTATAGAAATGCGGCTTCTACAAGGTCTATCTGCTGCTTAGTAGATTTTTTTGAAGAACCCACAGCCGGACTCGCGCTCTCCGGTCTTCCCACATAACGAAGCGTTTGCCCGGGCGCCAGATCATTCATCAGCCTTGACGCAAGAAAATTCCATGCGCCCATATTTTTAGGTTCTTCCTGTACCCATACAACGTCCTTTGCATTAGAATAGCCGCTTAAAATTTCTTTGATCATTACCGATTGATAAGGATACAGCTGTTCCATCCTTACAATCGCTACATCGTCGATTTTATGCTCATCCCTGAATTTTAAAAGATCGTAATATACTTTACCAGTAGTGATAATAACTCTTTCGGCAAACTTCTTTTTTCCGACGTAAGCATCGTCTATAACTTCCATGAATTTGCCATTCACGAAATCGATTTTCGGCGATTTTGCTTCCGGAAGGCGAAGGAGGCTTTTGGGCGTCATTATGATCAGCGGCTTCATCATCGCCTGCTTTATTTGTCTGCGCAATAGATGAAAATACTGTGCCGGTGTTGTCAAATTACAAACTTGAATATTGTCCTGCGCGCA
Source organism: Ignavibacteriaceae bacterium (assembly GCA_046703345.1). GTDB lineage: Bacteria > Bacteroidota > Ignavibacteria > Ignavibacteriales > Ignavibacteriaceae > FEN-1297. Next base: position 5,954 of record JBJKTB010000134.1, on the reverse strand, counting down.
TAAAGTAAGAAATCTTTCCAGCCTGGCGCTTGAATGTTCGGCTCCCTGGCCTTCATAGCCGTGGGGAAGCAGCATAACAACACTGTTCGGAAGTTTCCACTTCTCGTAAGAAACTACTATAAAATTATCTATTATGACTTGAGCTCCGTTTGCGAAATCGCCGAACTGCGCTTCCCACAGAACCAGCGCAAGCGGATCGGCGGTGCTGTAGCCGTATTCAAATCCTAGAACCGCGGCTTCCGAAAGGAAGCTGTCCAATGCTTCAAGCTTTGCCTGCTTGGGAGAAATATGATTCAGCGGAAAGTATTCGAGTCCTGTTTGAATATCTGTAAGAGCCAGGTGTCTTTGACTAAAAGTTCCGCGAACGCTGTCCTGTCCGCTTAATCTTACAGGCGTTCCCTCAAGCAGAAGGGAACCGAACGCAAGCGACTCGGCAAAAGCCCAATCGGCCTCAAGCGATCCGTCAAGAATTTCCGTACGCTTCTCGAGGAATTTTTTAAGTTTGGGGTGAACGGCGAAATCTTTAGGCAGTGTTGTAATTCCGTCTACAACCGTTTTTAAGGTGGCTTCATCTATACCGGTGTTTTTAACAGGCGTAACCGAAGCCATAGTTTCTTTGGAAACGGCGAGCGGGGCATCGGAGTTAAATTCCGTACTTTTTCTTCTGATCTTGTCGAACGCCGCGTTAAGCTGATTGTATACATCGTTGTTCATATTATTTATTTCATCGGAAGAAAGCGATTTCTGATCAAGCAGGCGGTTGGAATAAAGTTCTCTTACCGACGGCCGGTTCTTTATTTTTTCATAAAGAAGCGGCTGAGTAAATCCGGGTTCGTCGCCTTCATTATGCCCGTGTCTTCTGTAGCCGAACATATCAATCACGACATCTTTTTTGAACAGCTGCCTGTATTCGAAAGCGAGCTTAGTAACCCAAAGAGCCGCTTCAGGATCATCGCCGTTTACATGGAATATCGGAGCCTGTATCATCTTCGCAACGTCTGTGGCGTAAACTGAAGAACGTGCGTCTTCAGGAGTTGTCGTAAATCCGATCTGATTGTTAATTATTATATGTACTGTTCCTCCGGTCCTGTATCCGCTTAACTGCGATAGATTAAGAGTTTCAGCCACTACGCCCTGGCCTGCGAATGCCGCGTCTCCGTGAATAAGCACTGACATAACTTTTCTGTGTTCTTTTGCGTCGCCCAGCCTGGTCTGTTTAGCCCGTACAATTCCTTCCACAACGGGATTTACCCATTCAAGATGGCTGGGATTCGAAGCGACCGAAACAGTAATACTTTTTCCGCCGCTGGTTTTGTATTTGCCAGAAGCGCCGAGATGATATTTTACGTCGCCGGAGCCTTCGATTGAATAAGGATCCTGAATATCTTCAAATTCCGAAAAAATAGATTCGTAAGATTTGCCGATTATATTCGAGAGCACGTTTAATCTGCCTCTGTGAGCCATACCAAGAACAACCTCATGAATGCCGCCGTCACTGGCTTCATTAAGAAGAAGATCAAGGACAGGGATTAAAGTCTCGGAGCCTTCAAGTGAGAATCTTTTATGGCCGATGAATTTATTATGAATAAAATGTTCAAACGTTTCGGCTATAATAAGCTTCTGAAGGATCATCTTTTTCTGAGAAGTGCTGAAATTCGGAGTATTGGTAACCGGTTCCATTTTGCTTTGCAGCCAGATTTTCTCGGCCGGATTCTGAATATGCATATACTCGACGCCGATCTTCTCGCAGTATGTTTTCTGAAGAATATGAAGAATCTGCCGGAGTGTAGCCGTTCTCAGGCCGCTGAATCCGCCTGTAATAAATTCACGGTCAAGATCCCAGAGAGTTAATTTGTAAGTTGCCGGATCGAGTTCCGGGTGATACGGAGTAGGCGAACCTAGCGGATCGAGATCAGCAATTAGATGGCCGCGCACTCGGTAGAGATTTATAAGCTGCAGAACTCTTCCCTGCTTTTCCGTCTCTTCGGTGTTTCCATGATTCGCAAAAGCCCCCGGATGCGTATCAGTTTTCCACGCGAGCGGCTGCATCGGGATTTTAAGATCTTCAAAAATTTCCTCGTAGAAGAAATCGCTTCCGAGAAGAAGGTCGTGGATTTCCTTAAGGAACAATCCCGACTCCGCGCCTTGGATAATCCTATGATCATAAGTGCTGGTAATGTTCATTACCTTGCTGATGCCCAGCGCGGAAATCGTCTCCATCGACATTGCCTGGTATTCTGCCGGGTACTGAATCGCACCGGTAGCTACAATGGTTCCCTGTCCTAACATAAGTCTGGGCACTGAACTTATCGTTCCGATTGTGCCGGGATTTGTTAAAGTAACAGTAGTGCCTAAAAATTCCGATGGATCTATAAGTCCTTTTCTTGATCTAACAACTATATCGTCGTAAGCTTTATAAAACTGTTCAAAGTTCATCAGGTTAACCGACTTAATGTTCGGTACGATTAGAGATCTCGATCCGTCCTTTTTTTCGATATCTATAGCGAGCCCCAGATTGATTGCGCTTCGCTTAATCAAATTCGGTTTGCCGTTTATCTCCGTGAAAGAATTATTCATCGCAGGGTTTGTCATCAATCCCTTTACTACGGCCCATGCGATGAGATGCGTAAAGGATATTTTGCCGAGATTTTTCTTATGAAAGTAATTATTGATAATAACTCTGTTCTCTTCCAATAGTTTAACCGGAATAGTTCTCTGCGATGTAGCCACAGGAATCGTAAGGCTCATGTTCATATTGTCCAGAATTCTGGCCGCGCTTCCTGCAATAATCTGCAGCTTATCCGATTCACCTGGCGGAGGAGTTTTAGTGTTATCTTTTAAATTCCCCTGATGCGGGGCAGGTTTATTCTTACCGTTGCTGTGTTCTTTTCCGGTAACTTTTCCGAAGAAACTCTGCCATTGCTCGGGGAGCTCGGAAGGATTCTCTTCATACTGTTTATGCAGATACTCCACGAACCACGTATTCGCTCCGAATTTTTCTAACTCTTCTTTTTGCTCTTTTGTAAAGTCGCTCGATTTCATATTGGATATTATTTTTATAGTTTTGTGATTTGATATCAAGAATGAAAATAAAAACGAACACCTACAGCCGACCGCACGGCATGTCCGTTTTTTCATCTACCTTTATTTATATAATTTAAGTAATCTCAAAAATGTATTGTATAAATTTAATAAAAGTAACTTATTGATAATAAACAAAAAAGAAGAAATAATCTAAAATATGATGGAAAATACAGAAATTTCGAAGATAAGAAGAGAATACCTGCTGCGAGAATTGGACGAGTCGAACGTACACAAAGATCCTTACGAGCAGTTTTCATTGTGGATGGAAGAAACTATTAAAGCCGGCGTAACCGATCCGAGCGCAATGATACTTGCCACTTCAAGCAAGGAATCGGGGCCTTCGGCGCGCGTGGTTCTGCTGAAAGGGGTAGATAAAAACGGACTGATTTTCTATACCAACTATTCAAGTCGAAAGGCAAAAGATCTTGAAGAAAATCCAGCTGCTTCTGTGCTGTTTTTCTGGAAGGAACTTGAACGCCAGGTAAGAATTTCCGGGAAGACCGAAAAAGTATCAAACGGTCTGTCCGAAGAATATTTTCACAGCCGGCCTTATGAAAGCCAGCTAGGCGCATGGGCGTCCGAACAAAGCTCGGTTATTTCGGGCCGTGACTTCCTTGAAAAAAAGTTTGAGGAGTATAAAAATAAGTTTAAAGGTGAAGAAATTCCTCTGCCGCCGTTCTGGGGCGGGTACATGCTTAGACCAGAGCGGTGGGAATTCTGGCAGGGAAGGGAAAACAGGCTGCACGACAGAGTTTGTTATCTCAAGGAAAAAGACACATGGAAAATTGTGAGACTTGCTCCTTAAATTGAGTCTTAAGTTTTTATCCGGGCTTTCATAACCGGCGCTTCGAGTATGAAAGCCCTAACTGAAATAGCGGTTATTATTATTATCCCCCCTACAATTGCCATTGCGGAAGGCACTTCACCGTAGCCGAAAAATACCCATACCGGATTCAAGACCGGCTCAATCATTGAGATCAGAGACGCTTCTATAGCAAAAACTCTTTTCAATCCGTAGCTGAAAACGGCATAAGCAATCCCGATCTGAAAAATTCCGAGATAGGCCACCATCATGAAATTAGAGACAGACAGTGTCTTAATTTCCAGTACGGACGAGAAGCAGATTATTCCGACTATAAGATTGCCGTAGAATATCGAGCTGAATTGATACTCTTTTTTATTCTTTCTCATGCCGAGCAGGAACGCCGCAAATGCGACGCCCGAAAGCAGAGCCAGAATATTGCCTTCCATTGAGCCTGGCGTGAATTTACTCATAAAAAACATAGTCATCCCGAGGAAGCAGACAACTATAGTGATTATGTTAATCTTCTCATATTTAGTCTTATTTAACAGCGGCTCGAAAATCAGCACGTAAATCGGTGCAGTGTATTGAAGGAATATTGCGTTTGCAGCCGTAGTCATTTTTGTTGCAAGTACAAATAGAATAAGTATGGCAGCATAAAGTAATGCGTTTATAAAAGTAAAACCGTTTGCATAAAAGATTTCCTTCTTGAAAATAATAACAAAAACCAGCGCCGCGAATGTACCTCTGAAAAAGGAAATCTGCATCGCGTCCAGAGTAACAAGTTTAATAAAAATTCCGCCGGTGCTCCACAGTAGAGCCGCAGCTAATACAGCTAATATTCCTTTCTGATGCTCTGGTAATGATTTCATTTACAGATTTCCGCCGCCGGTTTTCGGCCTATTTTTTAACATTGAGTATTTGATAAAAATGAGGATGAAAACTTAATTAAAATTTTTCACTTCCTAAAATTAAGTAAAAAAGGAAGCGCGATGAAATGAATGCGATTGATGCGAATCATTTAATGGGAAATGCATACCGTGGAGGTTTAGCCGTCTAAAAATCTTTAATTCCCGGCGGCCGGAGCAAAAATTATGCGCGCTAATTTGTCGTCCAATTTAGCGCAGGAATGGTTAAATTACATGCTAGAAATAAATATTCATCTCTAAGAAATTTAACGATGGCCTGGAATCATAGTTTATTAGATCATATGGCGGGTGCCGCGTTTATGCTGAATGCCGACAACTTCCAAGAATCGTTCGTCTCCCGGTTTGACTGGCGTGAATCCGTACTTGAGATAGATGATAAACTTCCCGGAGAGAAGGAGGGATTATATCTTAATGCATCAACGGCCGAAGAAATAACCGGCGCTTATAAATGCTTTGCCGGCAGAGTCAACATAATGCACGATGAAGGTATTACTTCTAAAGTTGCGAAGCTGAAGCCGATGGGAGTAATCAAGGGCTTATGAGATATTTATATAATCCACCGGCTTTAGTGAAATTTCTTTTCAGAGAATTCAGATGGAATACAAGGAACGGCAAAATCCTTTTTACATTTGACGACGGGCCTACGCGGTATTCAGCAGAAAAGATTTTAAAAGTTTTAGACGAGCTTCATGTGAAAGCATTATTTTTCTGCGTAGGAAATAACCTGGATAAAAATATTTCCCTGGCGGGCGAAATAATCAAAGAGGGGCATACAATAGGAAATCATACCTTCAATCATAAACAAATTACAAAACTGGATGCCGTAGAGGCCGTGAAAGAGATAAAAAGTGTTAATGAACTTCTTAACGAAAAACTCGGCTACTCTGTAAAGTATTTCCGGCCGCCGCACGGAAAATTTAAACTGAATACAAGCCGGATGCTGAAAGCACATAATCTTACAAATGTAATGTGGTCGCTGCTTACTTACGATTATATTGGGGATTTCGAGCTGGTAAAAATAATTTCACGGAAACACATTAAAGCCGATTCCATAGTTGTGCTTCACGATAACATCAGGTCAAAAGATATTATAACTGATTCAATTAAATTTATAGCGGATCAGGCTTCGGAAAAATCAC
>JBJKTB010000133.1:0-4910 GCA_046703345.1 Ignavibacteriaceae bacterium | reverse complement strand
AATATTACCAAGAGTCTTACCGAATACGCGAGAACTGACAGCGGCAAGCTCGACGAGTGGATCGATCTGAACAGAGCGGTGGAAATGGCAGTGCTGATAACCAGCAATCTTATAAAAAAATCAACCGGTAATTTTACGGTTGAGTACGGTAAAGATCTTCCTCTTATTAAAGGCAGCCTTCAGCAGATTGAACAGGTTGTTATAAATTTAATTAACAATTCATGCCAGTCGCTTAAGGACAGCTCCGCCGGAATAAAGGTTTCGACCTACTTCAACGAGGAAAGACAGAAAGTAAGAATAAAAATTGAGGACGAGGGAATCGGTATCGCGGAGGAAGACTTGAAGCACATAATGGACCCGTTCTTCACAACAAAAAGAAACACTGGCGGTACCGGCCTTGGACTTTCGGTATCCTACAACATAGTTAAGAGTCACGGCGGCAGCCTTCTCTTAAAAAGCGAGCCGGGAAAGGGAACAATGGCAAGAGTGTCTTTTCCCGTCACTAACGGAAAAGAATAAAAAGCGGGGCGGAAGATGAGTCAGAAAATAACACCTTCAAAACCTATCCTGTTTGTAGACGACGAGGAACACTTCCTTCTCAGCGCCGAATTGACTATGACTTCGAACGGCATTAACAACGTTGAGACGTGCGGCGACAGCCGTCTTGTTGAAGGACTTCTCGCGAAGAAAGATTATTCGCTGATAGTTCTTGATATTAACATGCCTCATATTTCCGGCACTGAACTTCTTCCGTTAATCGTAAGCAAATATCCTGAAATTCCTGTCATCGTGCTGACCGCCGTAAACGACGTTAACAGCGCAGTCTCGTGCATGAAGGAAGGCGCGTTCGATTATATTGTGAAGCCTGTTGACAACACTAGACTGGTTACTTCTATAAGAAGAGGACTTGAGATAACCGAGATAAGGAACGAGAATGAAATGCTCAAGCAGTCGCTTCTGCGCGAGAACATCGAGCATCCCGAAGCATTCACCGAGATAGTAACTCACTGCGGAGTGATAGAGTCGATCTTCAAATACATTGAAGCAATAGCAAAGACAAATCTTCCGGTGCTTATTACCGGAGAGACGGGAACGGGAAAAGAACTTTTCGCGAACGCTCTTCATAAGGCAAGCGGCAGAAAAGGGGAGATGGTTTCGGTTAACGTTGCCGGCGTTGACGACAATCTTTTCTCCGATACTTTGTTCGGCCACCGCAAAGGAGCCTTTACCGGCGCGGATAAAGATAGAAAAGGCCTTATCGAAAAAGCAGAAGGCGGAACGTTATTCCTTGATGAGATCGGCGATCTAGGCATTGAATCGCAGGTTAAACTGCTTAGACTTCTGCAGGACGGGCATTATTATCCTCTGGGATCAGATATAGCAAAGCTTTCCGATGCGCGGATCATAGTTGCCACAAACCGCGACATAAAAGAGATGCAAGACGAAGGCGCCTTCAGGCAGGATCTTTATTACAGACTTAAATCGCACCACATAATTATTCCGCCGCTTAGAGAAAGAAAGATCGATCTTCCTTACTTGGCTGATCATTTCATTTCCAAAGCGTCTGCCGCGCTCGGGAAGAAACGCCCCGCAGTGCCGAAGGAAATGTATACGCTGCTGAGAAATTATTCTTTTCCGGGAAACGTGCGCGAGCTTGAGGGAATGATATTCGACGCTATCAGTCTGCACTCATCGGGAATACTTTCTCTCGAATCGATTCGCAAAAAAATATCCGAGTTTAACGCAGACAGAAGCTCCAGGAACAAACGAGCTAACGGAGCCGCCGTTTTATCAGGCGAAGATGAAATTCTTCCCGGAGAGTTTCCTACTCTTAAAGAAGCGGAGGACAAGCTTATTGAGGAGGCGCTGAAGAGAGCCGGAGGCAATCAGACCATTGCTGCAGAGCTGCTCGGCATCTCGCGGCGCGCGCTTAATAACCGGCTCCGCCGCTCGGATAACGAATAGATTTTTAACTATAAAACCTGCCACATTTTTTCCGTGAGCCACATTTGCGCAGGCTGCGTAACTTCTTAAAATACAATTAAATAAATAAAGCATCAGAATATCCCGCGTAGTTTTGTGGCACCATTCCGCGCCGTCATTATTTTTCAATATATCAATCTAATTAATTGTAATTAAAATGTTTAACTAAAAGCATCCGGACTGGTATTCTGTTTGATAATAAAAACGCGGGTAAACATAAAAATTATGGAGGATTAGATTATGAGAACGTTTGTTTTGGAGTTCGTATTAGTGTTGCTAGCGGTAATTTCTTTTTCATTTCAGGTAATGGCTCAGCCCGACAAGCTTGATAAAAAAGATCAGATGGTCAGCCGGGCAATAAATATCTTCCCGGAATCTTTGAAGAGCGATGTTCCGGGGATAGTGGAATCGACAATTTACAACGTTATAGTTTGCAAAAAATATTATCCGGATAAAGACTATACGGAAATTTTAGACGATCTTAATTCGCTTGCCAACGGAACAGGAAATCCTTCGCTTCGTTATAAAGCTTATCTCGCGAGTATGTATTTGAGAGAAAATTCTAGGATCGATGTAAAGCCTGTTTCGTCATTCGATCATGAGTACATCTTTAAGCAGATTGCCGACCAGCTCGAAAGACAGCTCCTTGCTTCTGAATATTAATATCTAAAAAATAATTTAGGCTGATCCGCTTCACCTGGCGGGTAATGGGAAGCGGATTTACAGGCCGCCGTTCACACGAGGAGAAAAAATGGAACGGCGGCCTTTTTGTATTCTGCCCGGAAATTGCCGGGCTCATACAATTTTTTAGGTTTTATTTTACGGCTTTATATTCGCGAAGATTTTGTTAAATTATGACACCTCGACTTTTTCCCGTACTGTTAGTTTTATAACTCATTAATAATTCCGCTTGATGCTGCTTCAACGGGGATAAAAAATGAAGAACTGCGCCGCCGCAATTATACTTTTTTTATTCTTCGGCTTACTGCTGAGCGGCTGTACCGATCCGGATATGGCGGTTGAGCCGACAGAAATAAACAAGAACCTTCTGGAGAATCCTTCCTTCGAAAAATACGGCCGGCCGAATCTTGAAGGCTGGATTCTGCCGCTGCCGCCTTTAATGAAAATTTCAAAGACCGCGCCGCCCGGATGCGGTCAGTATTCGGTTTTCCTTAAAGCAAGAAATATAGGCGGGGCAATAAGGACTGTTGTTGCCGTTCCGGCAGGAAGACATGCTTATAAATTCTCTTTCTGGTCGAGATGCGATTTCGATAACGGTATCGCCGAACTGATTCTAATATCACGCGGAAAGACCGTGCCCGTTTCGGAGTTCTCTCCGGATAAGAATTACTGGGCGTATTATAGTATAACCGACACAATACTTACTGAAATTGGTGACAGCCTAAAAGTAGAATTGTCCGGAGCGCTCTGGCAGTCGCCACAGCCTTATGTTTGGTACGACATGTGCAAGCTGGAAATCGATCCGGATAATTAGAACAATTTTAAATTACCTTTCAGCACAAACAACCCTCCGGGCGAAATGCTGAATCCTCAATAATTATAATTCACCTATATCTTCGTTCCAAAGCTCCGGTTTGTCTTCTATAAATTTTTTCATCAGTGAAACGCATTCTTCGTCGCTAAGGTCAACTACTTCTATGCCGTGAGATCTCATAAATTCGGCCGCGCCGGAAAAAGTCTGCGATTCACCGGCTATGACTTTTTTTATTCCGAATTGAACTGCAGCGCCCGCGCACAGGTAGCAGGGCATCAGCGTTGAGTAGAGAACTGCGCCTTTGTAGCTGCCTATCCTTCCGGCGTTCATAAGACAGTCTATTTCCGCGTGTATCATCGGGTTGTCTTCCTGCACTCGTTTGTTATGCCCTCTGCCTATTATTCTGCCGTCCTTTACAAGTACTGAACCTATCGGAATGCCGCCTTCGCTTAAGCCCTTTTTCGCCTCTTTAACAGCTTCGTGAAAAAATTCGTCCATGTTTTATAACTTCCTCTGTTTTAAGATTTTACAAGTTAACAACTATTCAGGTAATATTAAAGAAGAATAACCGCAGAATTTACATGCTATGTCTGTTTATGCGGCGATTATAAGAAATTGCGTTGTTGATTTTCATTCATAATTCCCAAATATCCGGTATCCCATTTTTCTTGATAGATTATAAATAAGATCACCTGCGTACTATCGAGGTTTATTAAAGATGAACAATGACTAGCAATCCGTGGTAAAATGGGCGCGAAAGGACAAAACCGTCAAATTATTAACTTAAAATCATACATATTTTTATTAAATTGTATGAAGTTTTAAGTGAGTATTTTAACATGGAAATAGCGGATTATTGTTTATACTTCGTCATCATATGAAGCAATTATACAAAATTGTCAACGAAAATTATTGCGGCAGGATAGCCGGAGTTCTGCTGCTTCTGGCGGTCCTGTCAATTAATTCCTGCAGCGCTCCCAGAGATAATCCGCTCGATCCTAATAACCCGGATTACAGCTACGTTACATTAAAAGGCAGTGTGGAAACTTTCAGCCTTCCTTATACCGGGATTGGCGGAGTTTCGGTATACTGGAGCCCTGCAGATAAATTAGTTACTACTGCTCCGGACGGCAGTTTCGCGATCAATAATATCTTGCCGGAGAACGGCAAACTTATTATTTCAAAAAACGGTTTCCGACCTGATACGATTAATGTGGTATGGAATTCTTCTAAAGTACTCAGCTATCAGGTTAACTTGAATATGATCCCCGTGCTCGACAGTATTTCCATTTATACAGTCGTAATTAATCAGTTTAGTCCGCCGGGACAATCTTACCAGCTGGTTATAGATGCTCAGATTTCGGACAAAGATAACGACATTGATTCAGTTTATGTTGAGAATCAGGACCTTAACCTGCAGAAGGGACTTGAT
>JBJKTB010000132.1:0-3272 GCA_046703345.1 Ignavibacteriaceae bacterium | reverse complement strand
TCAACTAAATCTGGCGAAGGTTATTTTATTGCTATAAATCCGGCGGACCGCAAGGGAGAGCTTTTTTCAAAAGATTTATCTGATCGTTTAGATCTGAAAGATTTCGTTAAAATATTTAAGCCGGTTTTCGAGAATAAAAAAATTAAGAAGATCTGTCAGAACGGGAAATTCGACATTGCCGTATTAAGAAGCATAGGAGTTGAAGTAGAAAATTTTTATTTCGATACCATGCTGGCCAGTTATGTTATCGATCCGGATCAGAAGCACGGCATGGACGATCTTTCGCAAAAGTATCTTGGTTATAAGCCTATTCCCCTTTCCGATCTGATCGGCGCTAAGAAAGATCCGACAAAGATATTTGACGTTGATCTCGAGCAGCTTTCATCCTATGCTGCCGAAGACGCGGATATTACACTCAGGCTCTATGAAGTTCTTGAAAAAGAAGTAAAGAAAAACCAGCTTGAAAAAATCGCCTACGAAATCGAGTTTCCGCTAGTGAAAGTTTTAGAGGATATGGAGCGCGAAGGAGTAAAGGTTGATAAAGATTCTTTGAAATCGCTCAGCAACGATCTTCAAATATTTATGGATAACTATTCAAACAAGATATTCGAATCGGCCGGCGAAAACTTTAATATAAATTCGCCGCAGCAGCTTCAGAAAATTCTGTATGACAAATTGGGACTAAAATCCGGCAGGAAAACTAAAACCGGATTCTCCACCGACGCGAGAGCATTGGAATCGCTTAAAGGCGAACATGAAATTATAGATTTAATATTGGATTACCGTCAGGTTTCTAAATTAAAATCTACATATGCAGATGCTCTACCTAATTTAATTAATTCACAAACCGGGAGAATACATACAAGCTTTAATCAGACAGCGGCTTCAACCGGAAGGCTCTCGAGCAACGATCCTAACCTTCAGAATATTCCGATTAGAACCGAGCTCGGTAAAGAAATAAGAAAGGCGTTCGTGCCGCGGGATAAAAACTACGTTCTGCTCAGCGCCGATTACAGCCAGATCGAGCTTAGGATAATGGCCAGCATCTGCGGCGACGAAGGATTAACTAAGGCTTTCAAGAACGGCGAGGATATACACCGGAGCACCGCTGCGCTGGTGTTTATGGTTGATCCGAAGGACGTTACGCCTGATATGCGGCGCAAAGCGAAGGAAGTTAATTTCGGAATATTGTACGGTATCGGACCTTTCGGTTTAAAGACCAGACTCGGCGTTACGCAGACTCACGCTAAAGAAATTATCGATACATATTTCTCTACTTTTAAGCGCGTGAAAAATTTTATGGACGATTCGGTGATGAAAGCACGCGAAAAAGGCTACGCCGAAACTCTGCTCGGAAGAAGAAGATTTCTAAGGAACATAAACAGCAGCAACAGAGTGGTTAGTCAGTTTGAGGAGCGTGTTGCCATCAACATGCCGATTCAGGGAACGGCGGCCGATATGATAAAGCTCGCGATGATTAACATCCATAAAGAATTGAAGAAGATGAAATCAAAAAGCAGAATGGTTCTTCAGGTGCACGATGAACTGCTTTTCGATACTCACAAAGACGAGGTTGAAGAACTTCGGCCTATGATAAAAGAATTAATGGAGAACGCGCTTCCGATGGATGTGCCTATCACAGTCGAGACCGGCATAGGCGATAACTGGCTGGACGCGCATTAAAATATTATACTCGCAAAATGAAATTCAGTAAGCAGCAGATTAAGAAAATATTGTGTATAAAACCAAGGGGAATCGGGGACATCGTTCTCTCAACAATTATACTTGAAAATTTGAGAGATTATTTTCCCGAAGCTTCTATCGATTACCTTACGGAAGACTTCGCGAAGGATGCTCTTTTGAACAATCCTTTAGTACGGAAAATTCACTCGATGGAAAAATCGGAATTCTCTTTGAAGGTGGCGTTGAGGTTAAGGAAAGAGAAATACGATCTTGTGTTCGATCTCTGGTCGAACCCGAGAAGCGCCCAGATAACCTTCCTGTCAGGCGCAAAGTTCAGATCAGGATTTGCCTACAGAGGCCGAAAGTACGCTTACAATCTGCTTGCGGATTCCGGAAGAGGCGAGCATCATTCTGCCGAACATAATCTTGAGCTGCTGAAGGCCGCCGAAATTCCTGTACAATCAAAACAGGTACATTATCATCTAAGTGATGAGGAAAATAAAGCCGGCGCGGATTTCATAAAAGAAAATTTTAATGACGGCGAGTTCATTGTTGGTATAATTCCCTCCGGCGGCTGGGACTCGAAACGCTGCGACGCTCCCAAATGGGTGGATATTTGTCTTGCCGCATCCGAGAAATATAAAGCAAAATTCCTTATACTCTGGGGACCGGGAGACGAGAACGACGCCGATCATATAAATAATGTTCTGCCGGATAAGAGTGTCATCGCTCCTCTTACTTCCTTAAGAGAGATGAGCGGCATGATTAACAACTGCAGTATGGTTATTGCCAACGACTCCGGGCCGATGCACATTTCCGCGGCTCTCGGCGTGCCCACGTTAGGCCTGTTCGGTCCGACAAATCCGAAAATGCACGGCCCGTATTCGGAAAAATCCGATTACGTAATTAAGGATGATCTCTTCTGTATTATCTGCAACAAACAAATTTGTCCCTATAAACACGAATGCTTTCTGGAACTCTCAGTTGAAAAAGTAATGTCCAAAATTGACTCCATCATACAAAGAAATAATTTACGCGCCGAACTGAATGAAGAAGATTGAGATCGCAATAAAAAATCTGCTGCTGAATTTTTTGCTTCTCGCGAAATTCTCGAAGAAAAATAAGGTAACCGATTTCGGCGATCCTTCTTCCAAAATTTTGTTCGTAAGGCTCAACCGCATCGGCGACGCGCTTGTTGCCACTCCCCTTCTTCACGAAATTAGAAAGAAAGTCAAAAGCAAGATTATTCTGCTGGCCGACAGGAAAAATAATTTTGTATTTAAGAATAATCCTGACATCGACGAAGTTATTGTCTTTCAGAAAGGATTAAAAGGATTTCTTGAAGTGCTTCGCATGATTAAGCGGGAAAATATTGAAACCGTTGTAGATCTTCATGTAGACGTTTCGACAACGGTAAGTTTTCTTATAGCGCTCTGCTCAGCAAATAATAAATTCGGCTTGGCAAAAGAGAACAGAAAAATATATACCAAAACCTCGGAGTACTTGGATGGAAGCACAAGCCATGTTGTCGACCGCATAATGAAGCTCGGAGAACTCTTCGGCATTAAAACAAATGAAGTGAAAGCATC
>JBJKTB010000131.1:0-14223 GCA_046703345.1 Ignavibacteriaceae bacterium | reverse complement strand
AGCCCAGAGTACTTTGCCTTTGTTTATATCGTCGTTTACCTGGCCGTAGCTGCTTACGTAATCGTCAACTTCAAAGTATCCCGAACGTTCGAATCTTTCTATAAAATCCCTGCTGATAACACTTCTATCCTGATCAAATATTGCAGTATGCACTGTGTTTACATCCATATTCGCGGCATAGCCCAGAAATATAAGCTGAATTACCGGAGCCATGAATACTATGCCAAACAGCCTTGGGTCTCTTTTAAGCTGAAGAAACTCTTTGATCATTATGTTTATTATTGTCTTCATCTTTTACTCTGAATTCTTTTTGCTGTTATACCGACTTTGACTTTATATTAATGATAGTCGCAAGCGATAAAAGCACTGTTGAAAATATTATAAGGTAAAGCACCTGATCCCAGAAGGCCGAAAGTCCCACGCCCTTAAGCATAATGTCTCTAAGGATAATAAGAAAAAATTTCGCCGGTGTTACGTTGGTTAGAATCTGAATGAACTTCGGCATACTCTCTATTGGGAATACGAATCCCGAAAGTATAACCGAAGGAAGCAGAGAAATTAACGTTGCCATTTGAAACGCAACCTGCTGATTGTTTGCTATGCTCGAAACAAGTATACCAAGATTCAGTGAAGCGAAAAGAAAAAGCAGAGTAGTGAAGAAAAGAAGTATGATACTTCCTTTTATTACTATCCCGAAGAGTATATAACCGGCAATTATAATGAAAGCGGCTATCATAAGAGAGATGATCGTGTAGGGGATCGTCTTGCCTATAAGCAGTTCAATGGACGACAGAGGTGAAACGTTTATCTGTTCAATCGTTCCCCTCTCCTTTTCTCTTACAATCGAAAGAGATATTGAAACTACTGCGGTGATAATAAGAATCATCGCTATCAATCCCGGGATCAGAAATTTTGTTGAATCCAAATCAGGATTAAATAGAAACAGCGGGTGCAGATCAATCGGCGCATACGGCTTTTTCCCTATGACCGCAAAAGCGCGGCTTTGGATCCTTTCGGAATATGATGCCGTGGCAATATTCATATAACTTGTGATAATTGATGCGGTATTCGCGTCCACTCCGTCCACAAGAATTTGAACCTGTGCCTGTTTACCGGAATAAATATCGCGAGACATGTTTTCTGGAAATACCAGAACGCACTGCGCCTTTTTTGTATCGAGTATATCTCTAATCTTCGATTCATCGTTTATGTATCCTACCAGATCAAAATATTCGGAACTGGTAAGCGTATTGATAAAAGTTCTGCTGTCGTACGATTGGTCCCTGTCGTAAACAACCATTTTTATATGATGAACATCGAAATTGATAGCGTAACCGAAAATAACAAGCAGCAGAAGCGGGAAAACAAAAAGGACAAAAAGCATACGCGGATCTCGTTTAAGCTGCCGCACTTCCTTCTTCGCTATGGCTTTTATTCTGTTAAACATTTTTTTTAGTGTCCTTTTCCAAAAGATAAATGAATACGTCCTCCAGAGTAGGGACTATTTTATCAATCCTCGTCAAAGAAATCGAATTTTCATCAACAAGAATTTTGCTTATTAATTTTCTGGCCTCATTCTCATTTTTCACGCTCACATGCATATAGTTGCCGAAGATAGAAGTCTCATCAACCCAGCTCTGTTTAGACAGTATATCGAGCGCGTCAACAACTCTGCTGCACTCAACTTCAAGAATAGTATTTGTAAGATATTTTGTCTTCAGTTCCTTCGAACTTCCGCTGGCAATTATGTTGCCGGCGTTTATAAGAGTTATTGAGTTGCAGAATTCCGCTTCGTCAAGGTAATGCGTTGTAACGAAAACAGTAACTCCGTTCTGAGATAGATCGTTAATCAGATCCCAGAAATTTCTGCGCGATATCGGATCCACTCCGCCCGTAGGTTCATCAAGAAACACAATCTTCGGCTCATGAATTACAGCTATCGCCAAAGCAAGCCTTTGTTTAATTCCCCCGGGGAGCGACGATGTGAGCAAATGTTCTTTGCCTTCGAGATAAGCAACTTTCAATACCCACTTCTTCCGCTCGGCAAGTTTGCTGTTGTATAATCCGTATACTCCGCCGAAGAAATTAATATTTTCTTCTACGGTGAGATCGTTATAAAGCGAAAACTTTTGAGACATATAGCCTATTCTTGTTTTCACTTTGTCCGGCTCTTTCATTACCGAAAAACCGCCCACCATCGCGTCTCCCGATGTAGGCTCGAGAATACCGCAGAGCATTCTTATAGCCGTGGATTTGCCGGCTCCGTTCGCGCCGAGGAATCCGAAAATTTCGCCTTCCTTTACGTTAAAAGATATGCCGTTAACCGCTGTGAACGCACCGAATTTTTTTGTTAGATTATTTACTTCAATTGAATTCATCTTACCCTTATCAAATTTTCTTTTTCCAAATGAATCATCGCATTAAATTATAATTCAAAGCTTATGTTAAAATGCTTCGCATAAGCTTTTAATAAATTTTCCTTCCCACCGATTTCAGCAGTTTAATTTTAGCCAGTTCGTAATCCACAAGTGAGTTACTGTAATTTGTTTTCGCCTGCACTAGTGCTGTTTCAGCGTCAATCAGATCAGTGCTGGAAGCCACCTGTGTGTTGTATTTTTCTTTAATAGTCCTGTAATTCTCCTCTGCCTGATCCACTCCTAATTTAGATACATTAACCTTCTCATACGCTCTTCCGTAAGTAAGAAAATTCTGGTATACTTCTATTTCTACAGCGTCTTTAAGCTGGGAAAGAGATGTCTCGGCCTGCACTTTAGTCTGCTCGGCAATAGTTGTTTGGGAGGATGTATATCCCCAGTTCCATATACTCCAGTTTAAGCTTACGCTTACATCCCAGGTATCTTTAAACTGATTTACCGCCGGAAGAATCCTCTGATTGGGCTTGTTGTAATAATAATCTCCTACAAGATAAACGGACGGAAGCCATCCGGATTGCGCCGCGCGCACTCCTGCGCTGCTGGCTTCAACTCTAGACTCCAGCGCTTTTAAATCATGCCTGTTATTTCTTGCTTCAGCAATTAATTCCTGAAGATTAAAGTCCGACTTCTCCGGCTGAACATTTTCAGTTTCAATTTCAGTCATTGATTCCAGAGGAAGGCCAAGCGCCTGGTTGAAAGCCGATCTGGCAATATCAACATTATTATCGGCTTCAATTTTCTGAAGTTCGGCGTTTGAGTACTGCACTTCAAGTTTAAGTATATCATTTTTTGTAGCCAGCCCGTTCGCAAGAAAATTCTTTGTATCATCGACGTGCTGCTTAATCTGCTTCAGATTATCTTTAAGTACATTTCGGATTAGCTCCGCTTTGTAGTAGTTCCAGAATGCTGATTGAATTTTTAACGCTGCATTATTCAGGTCGCTTTGATATTCCATGTCGGCAGCAGAATAATTCGACTTTGCTGCGCTTCTCAAGGATGATAGTCTGAATCCGGTAAAAAGAGGCTGCTGCAAGGTTAGCTTCAGGTTATAATTGTCGAGAATAACTTCAGAGATTTGGATCGGCTTGGCGAAGATAGGTAGACTTACTTGGAACGGCGGAATATTGCTTAATCGCGTATAGCTGCCTGTAAAACTAAGCTGGGGCAACATCTGCGAAGTTGCCGATGTTACCTGAGCCCCGGCACTAACCAGTTTGGACTGCGCGATTTTAAGTTCCTTGCTGTTCTTTAATCCAAGCTGAAGACTTTCGGACAATGTCAGTTTTCTTGCCTGCCCGAATAAAGCCGATGTCATTAACATTATTATTATAAATATCTTTTTCATACTCTATCCTTTATTAAAAGAATTTACAAAAGCTCAAAACTAATTTTCCAATTCTGCTTTCTTATTGTCAGTTTCGCTTATAAGATGTATGAAAACATTCTCAAGCGAAGTCGGAATAATCCTATGATCTATCATCTGAACTCCCAAATCCGTAATTAATTTTTCGATATACGCATAATCTTTTTCATAATTGTCAACCGCTACATTCAGCCTGTCGCCGAACATCTGCACTTCGAATTTGCCGTCGGCTTTTATAGTCTTATAGGCTTTTATAATAGGCGAGCAAACTATTTCTATAACCTGTTTTTTTAATGACGATTTAACTTTAGCAGGCGTATCGAAGCTTATTACCTCGCCGTTGTTAAGAAGGGCAATCCTGTTGCATCTTTCTGCTTCATCTAGATAAGGCGTTGACATGAAAATCGTTACCCCGTCCTTCAAAAGATTTGAAAGAATTTTCCAAAAATCTCTTCTCGATACTGGATCAACTCCGGTCGTAGGTTCGTCGAGAAAAATGATTTTCGGTTTATGTATAAGCGTGCAGGCGAGGGCGAGTTTCTGCTTCATTCCTCCGGAAAGATTGTCCGCAAGCCTGTCTCTGAACTTGGTGAGACGAGTAAACTCCAGAAGTTCGTTCCGCCGGGTTTGGTAATCTTTAACTCCGTGAAGATCTGCAAAGAACTCAATGTTTTCGTCTATAGTGAGGTCGCCGTAAAGGCTGAATTTCTGCGAAAGATAACCGATGTGTTTTTGAATAGTTTTTTTCTGCTTCAGAAGATCGTTCCCGAATATAAGCGCGTTCCCGTCGGTGGGAGTAAGCAGCCCGCACAAAAGTCTTATTGTTGTTGTTTTACCGGCGCCGTCGGGACCGACGAGCCCGAACATTTCTCCCTCGTTCACATCGAAGGTTATGCCTTTCAGCGCAGTAACTTCTTCATAATTTTTCTGTAGATCTGAAACCTGAATCGCCTTTTCCATTTTACTTTCTATCTTTTATTTTCATTTTCCGCATACAGTCCGTTTAAACTAAATCATTCAATTAACATCAGCGCAATTATTTAATATATACTGTCGCATCAGCAGGCATTCCGTCTTTTAATTCATACGAAGGGTTATGGATATGAATTTTAACTGCATAAACAAGCTTTGTTCTTTCATCCTGGGTTTGTATATTCTTGGGAGTGAATTCTGCTTGAGGCGATATATATGTTACCTTTCCTTTAAAGACTTTATCCTTAAAGGAATCAACTGAAACGTCGGCATTTTGGCCTAACTTCACTTTACCGAGATCTGTCTCGGATACATAAATAACCAAATCCACATAATCCAAATTTGAAATCATCACGAGAGACGACATAGGAGCTACACTCTCTCCGGCTTCAACAAATTTCTTCACGACAAATCCGCTAATCGGTGCAGTCACATATGAATCGCTTATGTTCTTCTTGAGCAGATCCGCTCCTGCAATCTGACGGTCAAGATTTGCTTGGGCCTGCTTTATCTCTTCCGGTCTGGCAAGATTTTTTATCTTACGTAAATTTTCTTTAGCTGAATTATATTGCGACTGCGCAATCTCGAATTTAGCCGCAACGTTGTCGAACTGCTGCTTTGTAATAGAATTTGCGTCAGCTAGTTTCTTATTTCTGTCGTAATCTAGTTTTGCAAGATCGAAGTTCACTTTCGACTGTTTGAGCACATCTTCGGCCTGCTTCACATCTTCCGTCCTTGCGCCCTGCTTAAGCAGCTCAAGCTGTGCGCGTGCAGCCTCAACTCCGGCCTCCGCCTGTCTAAGCTGGATACTCAGCAGATCGTGATCGATCGTCATAAGTGTATCGCCTTCTTTTACTTTATCGCCCTCATGGAATAACAGACTCGTAACCTGTCCGCCCACTTTTGCACCGACGTTAACGTTGGTAGCCTCTATATCGCCGGAAGCTTTAATTTTATCCTTACCGGTTCCGTTTCCGCATCCCCAAAACAAACCAACGCTCATCATTAAAAGAACTAAGAATAACTTTTTCATTTATTAGCTCCGTCTTTAAGTTTATTAAAAACCTTTTTCCCTTTTTCGGTCAGAATTCCGTTCATTAAAATTTCAACTGTTTCCCTCAAAGCTTCCGCCATCGTAAACCTATTATTTATAATGAATTGCGGATTTACTATCGAACGCACCGAAGCAATGAATATGCTAATCATTATTTCCGGATTTTTCTTTACGAATAAACTCTGCTGCTGCCCGGCACTAATTATGTAAGTCAGGTACTCTGTCATTTTTTTTGTCCGGAATTCATCAATTTGATTCCATACTTTTGGAGAATAGTGATGTATATCCCCCACTACAGTATCGCTCATCTTCATGAGGATCTTTCCAACGATCTCTATAATTCTGCACAATTTCTCAACAGGATTGCATTCAGACTTAACCTCTTTTTCAATCATGAAAGCATTTTGATGTAATACTCTCTTGGCTACTTCTATTACAAGTTCTTCTTTAGAGGAAAAGTTCCTGTAAATTGTTTTTTTACTTATGTGCATCTCGGCGGCAATTTCGTCCATTGTTGTTCTATAAAATCCGCCGCGGAGAAATTTTTCAG
The DNA here is from genome assembly GCA_046703345.1 of Ignavibacteriaceae bacterium. Taxonomy (GTDB): domain Bacteria; phylum Bacteroidota; class Ignavibacteria; order Ignavibacteriales; family Ignavibacteriaceae; genus FEN-1297. The sequence goes on along the minus strand of JBJKTB010000131.1, from coordinate 7,849 downwards.
ACGCAAAGATGATTATTTTCTCTTTTTCTTCGTTCATTTTGAATACTTTAGAAACTTTTTATGTACTTTTCGTTTCCAAATATATTATATGGAAACTATTTTGTCAAGTAATAGTTTCCGGCATTGTAATATCCTCTGTTAAAGAAGACTAAAAATTTAACAGCTAGCTCAGCTAAAGGGAAGTTGCAGGATACCAACTTGTTTTTGGGAATGAAAAATCTATTCTATTTTTAACTCGGCAAGCAAATCTTTCAGACTAATCTCGCCGAAACTGTTAAACCAATTCTCAACAAGCCGGAATGAAATTGAAAAAGGAGTAGGCAGTTTTAATTCCCCCTTTTTCAAAAGAGTTGTAATTTCGTTTCTAGAAAACCAGCGTGCGTCTTCTAATTCCCCGTCGCGCAGAACTATGTCGGTGTCGCCGGCTGTAGCCGTAAATCCCAGCATAACCGCAGCCGGAAACGGCCAGGGCTGCGATGAAAAATACCAGGCTTTATCGATATGAATGCCAGTTTCCTCGTAAACTTCTCTAGCTACCGCCTGTTCGAGCGATTCTCCTGGTTCCACAAAACCTGCAATAGTGGCATACTGTCCTTCCCGCCAATGAGGCTGCCGTGCAAGCAGGCATTCGTCGCCGTGAGATACCAATACGATAATTGCGGGGTCCGTCCTCGGAAACTGAATCGTGCTACATTCACTATTAGCGCAGATACGTTTATGCCCTGCGTCTTTTACTTCGGTAGGTGCGCCGCAAACCCCGCAATAAAGATGCATACTGTGCCAATAAACCATGGCTCTTGAGTATGCGAGAAGCGCGGCATCTTCCTTATCTATTAAAGGCGCAACCGACCTTAATTCTTTAAATTCACCTCTTGATGTAAATAAATCATCGGCTTCCGCATTTCCGCTGAAATCCACGCAGAAATAATACCGGCCTCTGCTTTCACCGAGCAGGACCGGAATTGATTGGTTATTCAAAAAACTTTTTATTTCTTTATACTTAAAAAAAACAGACTGAAGCGGGTCTTCTTTTGAAATCAACATCTTTAATCCTTTTAAAGGAATAAAAAAAGTTTCAGGATCTTTTAATTTTGATTTCAGCCATTCCTCATCCGTTCTCATCTCGGAAGATCTATTGAACAAAGCCGAGGTAAAATAATTATTAAACGAAGAATTATAATTATCCATAATTTATATTTCGTAATTCCTTACTAATACTGCCGTCACTCTTAAAGCCAAATTTTATCTGACTTCAATATTAAATTCCACCGTCTTTGCAGGCGGCGTATTTTTTTCCCAGGGCCTTAAATACTTAAACGCAATTGAAGTTTTCCCCTTGCCCGCAGCTTCAAAATTCCATTCTTCTTTACCGGGCTGCCCTATCCTGTCGTTACCTTCTATTAAATATTCGTTTCCGGTTCTCTTAATAATTTTTCCGTCCAAAGGTCCGGCCAACTGCCACTGAAAGCCAGTAGTTCTGTTCGCATCCAACGCAATCGTAAATCCCTCTCCGTGATTTACAATTATAGTTTTAGAAGGATCGCCGTACTCGCCTTCAATAGAAACTTTACTGCCAAGATAATTTAATTTAAAGACCTGTAAAACTTTTGTACCTATAAATTTCCCTGCTTCGTCGAAGTCAAAAGCAACGTTTGCATAACCCAAAACTTTACACGCGTGACAGCCGTCGTTAAGTTTGTAATTAACTATAAACCGCTGTCCGCCGCTGTCTGTATTTTCGATGATAGGATATTCTGTTCCGCTTCTATCGCCAGGGAAGAGATTTATATTCGGATACTCTTTAAGCAGTCCGGAATAAACGGTATCTTTAATAAAATGATCTTTAGACAAATATTTGAAATCGTCAACATCAATAATCGCTGGACTGCCGTTGACGAGAAAGCACTGCTGGTTTTCGTTCGCTCTGAAAGGGGAAAACGAATAAGCGACATCAACCTTGCCTGCTTCTTTAAAGTCGCGCATAAAGCCTTCGTCTTTTGTCATGTCGAAGAATTGAAGCGCTTGCGAAGAGGCGCCGGCATTTTTCATCTCTGTTCTCACGCAGCCGCTGAACTTTCCGTACGGCAGCTTGCCGCAGTCATTAACAATTTTATGCAGTGTTTCCATTCCAGGCTGCCAAATTGCGGCGGGACCGATTTCATCTTTTCCTTTTTTAATTCCGCTGTTATCCTGCTGCGCGTATGAAAGCATAAATCCCAAAGCTGCAATAATAACTGAAAAGATCAGCCCTTTGACTCTCATTTGCTCTCCCATATGATTATTGAACAGTTATCTTTTTCTTCACTGAACGGTAATATTAAATTTGTATTCATGAATCGGGGAATTGTCTCCGTGCCATGATGCGATATATTTAAAAGTCAGTTCCGAAGAACCCTCGCCCAATGCCTTGAAAGTCCAGATTTCTTTTCCGGCAGAATTCGGAAGGTGTTCATAGGGCGTTATATAAGTTGAGCCCATTAAAGTTACTATACTTTTATCCGAATTAGATAACAGTTCCCATCTGTTCCCTTCGGAATGATTTGAAACCAGTACAATTGAAAATTCTTTACCAGCATTTACAATTACTGGCTTTGAAGGATCGCTGAAAACATCCGCTATTGCGCGAGCTGTATTATTGCTTATCCGGGTTACGGCGGCAGGAGTTAATTTAATTAACTTGCTTCCGGTATAATCCCCTGTGCTGTCAAAATCAAATGAGAAATAAGCATAACCTGCAAGAGGACACGTTCTGCAGCCGTCCCTGAGATCATAATTTACAACAAGGCGTTCACCGTGATGAGGCAGATCCTCTTTCAAGGGATAATCCGTACCGAGGCGGTCGCCGGGGTAAAGCGCCAAATGACTGAATTGACTTTTAAGTCTTTCGAATTCCGGGCTGCCGTATAGCGTATCAAGCGGAAGCAGATCAAAATTATCAACGTTAATTAATTCCGGATTGCCGTTTACCAGAATCAGTCCGTCATGCTCATCGCTTCTTAAAGGATAATAAACGGAAGCGCAGCCGACTATTCCAAAATCTTTGAAGCTTCTCATATATGCATCGCCCTTCATAAGTTCGGCGAAAGAAATGGCCTGCACAGATGCGCCCGATGAACGCATTACGGAAATGAAGCAGTCATTTAACGCTGAACCCGATAGATTTCCGCATTTGGCAGTTACCGCCTGCATATCCTGCATTGAAGGTCTCCATACTGCGGCAGGACCGATCAGCGCATTTTCATGAACCGTGTTTTGTTGGGCAAAAATTAAATTTATCGGAAGGAGGACTAATAAAGATAAAAATATATTTTTTATTTTATTCATTTGTATCTCGTCAATATATAAGATCCGCATTAATTTCCGGCTGGAACAAAGTAAAAGTATTTTGAAAATAACTAATTAATTTTTTATAAGTAATTCGTTATCACTTAATTATTTTTAATTTATTCAGTTATTCCTATCAAATCAAGCATGAATGCATATTCCAATGCGATGATTTTGAATCGCTCAAATCTTCCAGAAGCGCCTCCGTGCCCGGCAGACATATTTGTATGCAGAAGCAGAATATTTTCATCAGTTTTTGTATTCCTTAGCTTCGCAACCCATTTTGCCGGTTCCCAGTACTGAACTTGGGAATCGTTCAATCCGGTAGTTACAAGCATAGCCGGATAAGCCTGCGGACGGACATTATCGTAGGGTGAATATGTAAGTATATAATCGTAGTATTCCTTTATATGAGGATTTCCCCACTCATCGTACTCTCCGGTTGTCAGCGGTATATCGTCATCCAGCATCGTGGTCATTACATCAACAAACGGTACGTCAGCGATAATACCTTTAAATAGATCGGGGCTCATATTAGCAACGGCGCCCATTAATAGACCTCCCGCGCTGCCTCCCTGTGCAAAAAGTTTTCCGGAATTAGTGTACTTCGACCGAATTAAAAGCTCAGCGCAAGCAATAAAATCTGTGAACGTGTTCTTTTTCTTAAATAGTTTTCCGTCTTCGTACCACTGTCTTCCGAACTCCTGACCGCCTCTTACATGAGCAATTGCGTATATAAATCCTCTGTCGAGAAGACTGAGTCTGACTGAATAGAAATACGCATCGTAGCTCAAACCGTAGCTGCCGTATCCGTTAAGTATTAAAGGATTGCTTCCGTCTTTTTTCATTCCTTTTTTATAGACAAGCGATATAGGTATTTTTACGCCGTCGGAAGCTTCGGCGAATATTCTTTCCGATTGATAATCCGCGGGATCAAAACTGCCCAGCACTTCCTCTCTTTTCAATAATTTATTTTCTTTTTCCGCCATGTTGTAGTCGTATGTAGAATTTGGCGTAGTAAGCGAGGTATAAACGTAACGAAGTTCGTCTGTATCGAATTCCGGATTGGCCGAAACGTGAAGCGAATAAGTATCTTCATTGAATCCGATGTAGTGTTCCGAGTTGTCGCTCCATTTGATAATCCTGAGGTGCATCAATCCGCCGCTTCTTTCCCGAACGACTAGATAATTTTTGAATATCTCAATCCCTTCAATAAGAACATCACCGCGATGCGGAATCACTTCTCTCCAATTTTCCATCGCAGGTTCTTCGCATAAAGTCTCCATCAGTCTGAAGTTTTTAGCGTTATCGTTCGTTGTTATATAAAATTTACCGTCATAGTGATTTACATAATACTCGTGATCCTTCCGCCGTTGCTCTAAAATTTTAAACTCGTCATCAGGACTATCTGCCTTGATAAACCTGCACTCCGATGAAGTGTTGGCGTAGGAGTTAATGAAAATATAATCGTCAGATTTTGATTTTGAAACGTAAACACCGTAGGTGTCGTCCTCTTCGTGAAAAATCTGAGTGCCGCATTCTTTTCCCAGAACGTGTTTAAGTATCTTGTAAGGTCGAAGCGCATTGTCTTTAACAGAATAGAAAACCGTTTTATTATCGTTTGCCCAGACGGCGTTCCCGTTCGTATTAGGTAGTCTGCCGGGCATCATCTCCCCGGTAATCAGGTTTTTAAAAACAATATCGTAATTTCTCCTCCCTGTAGTGTCAATTCCGAAAGCCAAAATTTTATTATCCGGACTCACGTTTAATCCGACAAGGTTGAAAAATTTATATCCCGCAGCAAGTTCATTCACATTAAGCATTATTTCTTCCTCCGAAGAAAGGTTTTCTTTTTTCCTGCAGTATATGGGATATTCTTTTCCGTGTTCGTAACGCGTATAATAGAAATAACCGTTGTCTTTGTACGGAACCGATTCGTCCTGCTGCTTGATCCGCCCTATCATTTCTCTATACAGTTTTTCCTGAAGCGTTTCGGTATGGCGCATCATTTCTTCTGTATAATTGTTTTCTGCGCTAAGATAGGAAAGCACTTCGGGATTCTCCCGCTCATTCAGCCAGAAATAATCATCGATCCGTTTATGACCGTGTTCTACAAGTTCTACAGGTCTTTTCTCGGCTTTAGGTTCTGTCATATATTTTTTTCGAGATTAATAAAATTGTAAGTTTATCACGTATGCAGAAATAAACGCCGCTAGAGTAATTATAATTTAAAATATCTATTTTTATTATAAATCCCGGTGGCATTTATCAATTTGTTGCTTCTTTTGACATAGGACAAGGTTTCCCATGTTTTTTGTTCGTTCTCCGGCCTGAGTTCCGACCGGCGCTATAAGGAATTCTTTATTTGATTTTCCCGGCCGTGATTTCAATCTCGTCTAACAGCAAATTTAAATCTTCAGCAGATGTATAGGGATTCATCAAGCTTGTACGGAGATAAACTTTATTCCTAATTAAAGTCTGAACGATAAAGAATTTTCCTTTTTCAATCATTGATTTTCTAATAGCCCGATTAAGTTCATCTGCTTCAGTTGCCGTAGTTCTATTAGGATTAAATCTGAAACAAATAATATTGCTTTCCGGTTCCGCGGCTAGTTCAAAGCCCGATCTTGCAGAGATTAGTTCCGCGAAAACCTTTCCAAGATTATAGACGGCAGTAACGGTTTCCCCAAAAATTTCTGTTCCGTAAGAATTAATTATTGAGAAGACCTTCAGACTCATTAAATTCTTAGTACACTCAAAAGTTCTTTTACCTAGGTTAGACCAATCGCCGGATTCCCTGCTCTCCCAGAGGTAAGCGGCTTTCTGAGAAAACGTATCGTAGGATTTACCGCCTTCCTTAAAAACCACCGCCGTTACGAGTGAAGGAATCATCAAAAGTTTATGGAAGTCCACAATTGCGGAATCGGCTCTTTCCATGCCCTTTATAAGATGATTATATTTTTTTGAGAATGCCGCCGGACCTCCGTGAGCAGCATCCACATGAAACCACAAATCGTGCTCTTCGCAGAAATCAGCAACAGCCTCAAGCGGATCGTATAAACCCAGCGAAGTGGAGCAGGCGTTGCCCACCACCGCAATAACATGTTTGCCTGCTTCGATTGACTTCGTGTAAGTTTTCTTCAGTTCATTCAGATCCAACTTATAATCGGAGCCGGTTGGAATTTTTTCTATCCCGTCGTCTCCCCATCCCATCACTTTAACGGCGCGGTCTATGGAATAATGCGCTTCTTCGGAAACCAGTACCACAGGCCGGTAACCGTTCTTGTGCCCTTCAGTCCAGGCATCATAAGGGACTTTCGACCGGCGCGCCGCAAGAAGCGCCGTAAGATTTCCGAGAGTGCCTCCGGAAGTTAAAACTCCTTCCGCGTTTTTATCGAAGCCGAGAGCATCGGAAAGCACACTTATAACAAGCCTTTCGATAGCGATCCCCGCGCTTCCCATTTCGTATACTCCGGTCGCATTATTCATAAACGCGCTCATAAATTCTGTTAGTGCGGCTGTTGGTAATGCAGGCGGAACCTGATGGCCCATGTACTTCGGATTGTGAAGGTGTATGGAATCATCTAATATTTTTTTATAAAATAACTTTATATCGGAACTAATACCGTCCGAATAAAAAGCCTGCCAGTCAGCATAAACTTTATCGGGTGCATTATACGGCAGAACCGGACGATTCGAATTGCCGGCGGCGGTTTCTTTCATATAATCAGCAAGCAGATCGACAAGAAAGTGTCCGTTCTCTCTGAATTTCTCAGCATCAAACGCTTGCTTTAAAAGTTCAGTCATCAAAGTTTTCCTTATTGTATTATTCAGGAAATAATGAATTTTTTCAGATAAATATACTACATTGGAATGAAATTAATTCAGGGTGTAAGCAGGCAGTCTTCCGAAGCTATATCTCAAACGCAGAATAAAAAGTGAAGTAAATATTTCTTATAACAGTCGTGGTTGTCTTTCTTTTTCGCGTTTACAGGTAACTTAAATAGACAGACTGCCATCAAAAAGCATAAGCCGCTCTCCCCTATTCTAAAGATAGTTATTTGGTAGCCGTTCAGCCGGTCGATGAAGTAGGCATGAAAGCCTTCCCGCGTTGCCGAATACGGTCTGAAAATAACTATAAAGTCACCTCAGACCTTAATTGGGTTACAACTAATTTGAAGCCTTTTTATGGCTGCGGAAAACAGGGCAGTACATTGTGCATTCGCCGCATTCGGTGCACAATTCTTCATCAACTTTGGGAGGACTGTAAGGTCCTTCCTGTGAAATAGCATCGTAGGGACAAACGCTGATTACCGGACAATTATGGTTTTGAGGACAATATTCGGCGTGTACGTCTATCATTGTATTTTCCTTATTTCTTAACCGTAAAAATTATCATTCCGTTCTTAAAACCGCGAGGCTGAGCTCTCTCCAGATCAGCCGTCGTTTTCAAATCCATCCGATGATCGAAAAGTAAAATGGATTCAGAAAAAATATTTTTTTCCGGTTTTTTTATGACGAATAA
>JBJKTB010000130.1:0-6900 GCA_046703345.1 Ignavibacteriaceae bacterium | reverse complement strand
ACCTTGTTCACATCCGTTTTAAACATAGGGTTTATTATTGTGTTTATTTCCTGATCGTACCACTTCATATCGTAAATTATCCTTGAGATAAAGTTCGAATATGTGATCACCCTTTCCTTAACCTCGTCTATATTGTCCGGCCCAATCTTCCGAACATCCTCTTTTATAAAGCCTATAATTTTTTCCGCTTTATGATGAGTATGGTATATCCGCTTGGTGAAAAGAGACTCTTTCTCAAACCTTATTTCCTTCTTCAGGTTTTCCTTGTGCTCTTCAAATAATTTTTCCTGCGCTTCGTTCCTCTCTTTTACGGCCTGTGAAGAAACAAGAAATATCGCAATAAGTCCTATAAATATGAGTGACGAGTAAATAAAAGACACCTTATCAAAATTCGCCTCTATCCCTTCGGTAAGAAAAGAAAAATCCGGAGTAATCTTAAGATACATTACCCCCAGATACTCGCCGTCTGGTACGAAAGGGACCAGCATGTTGAACGTCTTCTTGTTCTGGACTACGCTGTAGATTACCTCCCTCTCCCTGATCCAGTCCTTAACTGGAAGAAACAGCTTAATAGCCTCGGAATGCGTTTTGCTCTTTAAATCGTACGGAGCTAAGGTGCCGCTTAAATAAGCCTCAAGCTTCTGGCCGCTGTCTATTACGTAAAGCCTGTTGTTCTTAATAAGAATCAGACAAATGTCGTCAACAGCTTTTTGTATTAGCTGCTGTTTGAATATCACGTTGAAGGAGTAAATGATCTTTGTATCTTCCATTTTAGAAATTGATCGTGTCAGAAACAGATTTTCGAAAAGCAGCTCCATGCTTGTTGAAGTAATAATGGCGAGCCTTTCCGCCGAATAGCGCTTGTACCAGTTCTGTGTTTCCTTGAGAAAATCATTCAGCGACGATTTCTGCACGAAGACAAGTATTATCTGAAAAATAATAAGTACCGTAAAGAATACTGTTATATGTTTTATCTCAAAACGGTAATCGGAGAATTTCTTCTGCAGTTTTTTCTTAAGCATTTTTAGCGGCTCCGGTTTATCTGAGTATCAGCTTATCTAACTGAATAGCTTTGGTGCAGTTTATAATAGCATCGTGCACCGGCATTTCCCCTCTGACGGCCTTATTGAAATAATAAGAAATAATCTTTGAGTACTTTGTGTACTCTACGTGGTCCGGTCTTCTAACCGCCGTTTTCAAAAGTTTCTTAATCATAGGGATCTGAGGATATTCCTTAATGTAAGTTGAATCTTCGTAAAACTGTTTTACGATAGGATAAAAAGCGCTCTGATTATAAAATGTTTCTTGAGATTCGTTGTTTATAAGAAATTTAACAAAATCTACTGCCTCCTTTTTCTTATCTGAAAATCTTGATACCATAACATCCCAGCCGCCAAGTATCGATGCCGGGCTTCCGTCTTTGAAATGAGGAAGCGGCGCTTTCATAAGCTCGTTCTGCTTTTTTATGTCGATAGGCTTCTCCACGAAATCCTTATCGTAGCTAGTCCATCCCCTGATGAATAAACCGTCGTGATGGATGAAATAAGCATAGCTTGCAGGCTCGGTAAAAGTGGTTGCTATCCTCGGCGTTAGATTATATTTATTTACAAGATCAGTCATAAGCTGAAGCGATCGCTCGGCCGCCCGTGTTTCGAAATTAAAACCGTTCTGCTGAAAATAATCGGGATTAAGACTAAGCAGCTTTTCCATGAACGAACAAACAAGCCCTTCGTAATCAGCAGCGGGAAAAATATAAAACGGATTCGGAACGTTTATCTCGGATTTAAGTTTTATAAAATCCGACCAGGTTATTCCGTTGTTTATTTTATTGATGATCTCATCTGAGTTTTTTAATCTGCCTATCAGATCTTTCCTGTAATACATAACACCCTGAACCATATCCAACGGCACTGCTACCATCTCACCGTCGCTGTAGCATGATTTAAGCGCTATGTTCAAAATCTTGTTCTTTTCACTTTCGCTGAAATATTTATCCAAAGGCTCGGCCCATTTGGCGAACCTCTGCACCCAAATTATATCCACCGCAAATATATCAATGCCGTCGCCTCTCCCTCTTAACGATCTGGCTAGCAGCTCCTTCCTCTCGTTCGTACTGAAATCGGCATTCGGAAAATCGATCGGAATAACTTTTATTTTTCCTTTGTGCAGTTTGTTGTATCTGTCGATGAGAATTCTGTGGGCTGCGGTCATTCTGTCTGCAAAGTAAATCTGTTTTACTGTTGCGTCCGTATGCTGAGTTTCGTAGTAGCTGATGGCCAGATAAGTGATTGTCACTATAACCAGTATTACAAGTCCCGATACCTGCTTGAATTTAATCTTCATAATTTAAGCTTTAATTTATATCAGGTTGTTCCGGCATAAATAACACCGGTTTCTTTGTCTAAAAGTTAAAACAATTTTTAGCTTAAGCCAAACCAATCAGAGCGCACAAATAGTTAAAATCGATTTAAAATAAATAGGGCCGGAAGTGAAGCTTTCCAGCCCGTTTCCCAAAAGTTAAGAAGAGGAAGGCATTCTGCTGTCAGAATGCCTTCTACTGCCGTAATTACTTGAGAAGAACCATTTTCTTGTTAGCCTTGAAGCTTCCTGCTTCCAGATGATAAAAATAAACTCCCGAAGCCAGCCTGCTCGCATCGAACTGAACTACATGGGCCCCCGCATTCATAACCCTGTTGTTCAGCAGAGTAGCTACCCTCTGGCCCAGAATATTATAAATAACCAACTTCACGTTAGTTGTGTGCGCCAGAGAGAATCTGATATTGGTCGACGGATTGAACGGGTTGGGATAATTCTGCTCCAAAGCATATCCTGTTGGCACGTTCTGATGTTCCTCAACAGCGGTTACCATCTTCGCTATTAGCTGAACATAATCTAAGTTTACGTTGTTTCCGCTTATTGCAAATGTATGCATTCCCGCCGATGCTGAGAACTGCCCCGATAAATAATTCTGTTCGGTCGAGTCGCTGTTCGAACTGAATGTAAGATTGGCGACCTGATTGCCGTCCATCGTAACCTTGCCGGTCTGTGCCCCCGAATAATTCTGGAAGAATGCCTGGAAAAGATACAAACCGTTGCCGGGCAGGTTAACAGTCCAGCTTACAGTTCCGTTGGTTCCGAGAGATACAAACTTATATCCCGACGGCGCCCAGGGCGATCCGTCAAGATGAGCGATACCTCCGCTTAATGCGTCGGCGTCAGGAATTGTCTGTTTAGCTACTAAGTTTCCGGATGCATCGTATATGCTGAATCCGCTGAATGCCTGGTATCCCCAGGATTTCTTTATCTCAAGCGTATTTAAGCCTGCCGGCAGATCAAGCGCGGCGTTCCCGGCAACTAGACTGTCTTTTATAATTGTAACCGAATCCCATCCGTTAAGTACCAGCGGCGGAGAAGTAAAATGATATTCACCGAATCCGTTATTGTTCTGCAGATTAGTACCGTTAACATAAATATTTTCTCCTCGCGGATTCGATCCGTCAAGGTTTGTGTAAACTACAAGTTTACAGTTAGGCACGGCCGCCGGAAGTTTAAATGACCAGTGAATATCTCCCGCCGATTGAAATTCATAATATGCAAAACCCTTAACGTTCTGAACAGCCGCTCCTCCCCCTACAGTGCCTGCTTCCGCTTCTAATGTAGTGTCAACCTGTAAGGAAACCTGTCCGCCTGCTAAGTTTTGTATCTGCTGAATATACTTGTCTTTGTTTGCTTCCCACTGCGATTTCTGAGAAGGGAACCAGTTAAGATCGCCTAGCGGAAGCCCGTCGGTTCCTGCAGTAAGCAGTTTTTGATCGGTATAAGTAAAATTCTGGGCTATCGGCCATTGCGGCGCAGTCCATAATGTGTCGCTTCCAGAAACCTGAAGGTCCTGCATCCATTCGGGAGCTGGAGTTATACCGGCTCTCACGTCTTCTATAAATTTGACCATAGTAGGATAGTTGGCTGTATCGAACTTGGTAAAATTAGGCACGCTTGATAGCCACATAGTATCCTTAATTACCATCTGCCCGCCGTTAGCAACACTGTAGGTATTAAAGAAAGAATCCGTAACTGCGTTAGCGTAAGGCTGTATACGTACCGTATCGTCCCAAGCGTTCTTAAAAGTCTGAGCGAGATAAGCCGCCGAATTGGTAAATACTATCCTTCGTCCCAAATCCGGCCCGTATACCGCGGGTAATGCAGCCATTGAGAACATGCCGCTTGTATATGCCCTTGGGTCTCTGCTAGGATTACCTATCGGATTAAAATCAGCATACCCTTCTCCATCGAAGAAATTGTTTATAAAAAGATTATTGGCAAAGTATGCTTCTCTCCACCATCCTCCTGTTGTAAATCCGCGCCCTACGTTTATAAGCGTGTTATGATCGAAACGGACATAATTAGCGGCACCGCCCTCAACCTGAAGCGCCGTAAAACCTACGTTGTCCATCGTACAGTTCTCCACAACGATTGTGTCTTCGTCTGTCCAGCAGCTTATAGCTCTGCCGGTCCACTGCTGAGTGATAGGCCTTTCAACAAGATTGTACCATTTGCAGTTAGTAAAGTAAATCTCGTTATTCTTGCCGTTCCAGGCTGTTATTGCGAAATTAGAACGCTCAAAGATACAGTTGTCGAAAACAACGCGGGCATTGTTAGCCTCAAACTCCATCGGCTGATAATATGTCTGTACGCCGTTGTTGTCCGAACCGATTATGTAAATGTTCTTCATGTAAACATCGCCGTATCCGAGAAGTATATGTCCGTCAACCGAACCGTCGCTTCTGGCTATCATCTGAAGCACCGGCGGATTTCCGTATAAGTCGGTAGGATCAGGTGTCTGTCCTACGAACCTTAATGCATAACCGTTGTTCTGGAAATGCTCGGTGTTCCAGTATACTCCCCCTTTTTGAAGGAGATATACTCTGTTCAAATCCTTTCTGCTTCCGTCTGCGTTTGTATCGCCTACTACGGCGTTGTACAACGCATTTACCTGAACTTGTCCGGAGCCTGGAGATGTTTCCCAGGAAACCATTAAAGTATCACCGGACTGCGCCTTTATCTTCGGGGCGAATATGAATGCCGCCGCTAAAAGCGCTGCTAAACCGTAAATGTACCTTAACTTCATACTAATCCTCCTAATGTTAGTTAGTATTTAACTTGAATTAATGATTATCTTGAAGAACAATTTCTTAAATATCTTTTTCGATGCCTTATTAATGCACACCTATAAAAGATTATATCGTATTCCCAGATCCATGGTAAAACCGTAATATTCTATGTACTGCGGATTTGTCTCCGCAAATCCGGTGTAATTTCTGTCGGGCCTTCCGTTTATGTTGTTTAGATTTAAGAATACCTGAATGTTTTTATTAATTTTCTGCTGAACCGACATGTCCCATCTTTCGTACTGCCCCGTATAAGAACTCAGTACGGTTGTCGGATATCCGCCCGAGTAGCCAATGCCGGTAAGTTTATCCGCTTGAAATAAGTAAGACAGTCTGGCCGAAAATCCGCCGAGGTCATAACCAAGTGTAATGTTTAATATATTCGCAGGCTGATCGGGCATTCTTGTCTTTACCTGCGCCGGCTCGTAGGAATAAACAAATTTCTGTCTCGGCGCACGGCCCGTTACTGTTGTTACCAGACTGTCATACCTCAAGTACATTTCGGAATAAATGTGTGTGTAGTTTATGTCTAATATTAATCCCTGCAGTACTGAAGGCAGATACCAGAAGTGCGTCTGCCAGTCAAGCTCTATTCCGTAATATTTAGCGTCGTTTGGATTATTCATGTAAGTGTTTATCTGGGGCGCACCCTGCTTATACCAAGACGGCGGAATATTCAACTCGGCGGGCGGCGTTAATCCGGGCTCAAGTTTATAGCTCGCATAGAAAATCAGATTGCTGATCTTCTTATAGAATCCGTCGGCCGAGAAAAGCCCAACGTAATTTTGATATACCGAAAATGCGGCGTCGTAATCTACCGAACGCGACGTCTTTAGGTTTGTATTTGCGGCGTTTATGGTGCTTTGATCAGAGGAGATATTTGCTATCGGAGCATACTGAATGTAATCCGGATGGGCAAGGTTTTCGGTGCGCGCAAGTTTTATTTGAAGCCAGCTTAACGGCTTAGCGATTATATTTATCATCGGAAGCCAAAAAGAATTATTTCTCTCCGTCGTCAAGTTGGTAAAATCAAGAGGCGCGGATTCCTGATTGCTTACCGTGTTCTGCCTGTATCTTTCCCCGTTATAAACCGTATGCTCGGCTTCCCATCTTACACCCGGAATTACAGTTACGTACTTAGTGATGCTGAAATTCCCCATTATGTATGCTGCCTGGTAATCTTCTATTCCGCTGTAATCCTGCCCCAGCGAACCGATCGAATAATTAAGCCATTGACTCGTGGTTTTAAGCGCGTCGGTTATATTATTCATCATCGACTCATTTAAAATAAATCCAAGCGGATAATCGCCGCCCAGAAAATTAGAGCGAGTGTAGTTGACCAGAAAAGGATTCACAGGAAGGCCGCCGTACTGTTTTACGAGCGAATCAATTCCCCACTGGGGGTATGCTTTCGCAATTGCCGAGAGTGTAGGATTGGGCCCGCTTCCGTTGCCGTAATTCAGACCATTCTCTCCCTCCTGGTTCTGGTTGTTTGATCTGTCAAGCCATCTGAACTTTGCTCCCGACTTTAGAAAGCCGGTTATCTGTTCCCCCAGTCTGAAAGGAAGCTGAACGTTGAATTGTGCCGAGGTAGTATTTTCGTTTACTCTTGTGCTGTATACGTAAACATTCGAAAGCTGCGTCTTGTTTGTATCTACCACCGCTATCTTCGGTATATCAAAATTACGTTGGGCTTTTCTCGGCCGACGGATTCTATAAGAAGATCAGCAATCTG
>JBJKTB010000129.1:0-2647 GCA_046703345.1 Ignavibacteriaceae bacterium | reverse complement strand
TTCAGGATGTGGCTACTATTTATTTTACATGGGAAAATTTGCTCGGTACTAACTACTATATCATGCCTTACTACCCGATGCCTTCGCGCGGAATTAGGTTCGGTATTTCGTGGATACTATTCGATTACTTTTCTGAAATAATCTGCGCATGCAGTTAATGATTATTCCGGCAAGCTTTCCCGTTTTTATAAAGATGCTTTTTAAGAAACTCAGCAATCGCGGTGTAAAATTCTATTCTGTTTTCTTCGTTAATGTAACCGTGCCCTACGTTTTCTTTTATGAGATACGGAACCTCAATACCTCTTTCCGTTAATGCCTCCGCCATCTGGTCGGATTCCGATTTGCTTACTCTGGGATCGTTGCTTCCCTGGGCGATGAACAGCGGAGCAATGATTTTATCGGCGTGAAAAACGGGCGATACATCCTCAAGCAGCTCTGCGTCTTTTTCCGGATGCCCTACCATTTCGTAGAACATCTCTCTGTACGGTTCCCAGTAAGGAGGCAGCGTTTCAAACAGCGTAAACAGATTTGCGATTCCCACAAAATCAATCCCGCACGCGTAAAGCTCGGGCGTAAAAGCCAAACCTGCCAGCGCAGCGTAGCCTCCGTATGATATGCCGAAAATAGCTACCCTATCGGGATCGGCAATACCTTCGGATATAAGCCACTTTACTCCGTCGGTGATGTCGTCCTGCATTTCCTTTCCCCATTTTTTAAATCCCGCCTGCCAGAATTTTTTGCCGTATCCGGTTGATCCCCTAAAATTCACCTGAAGAACAGCAAAACCTAAGCTCGCCAAATACTGAGCTTCAGGATCAAATTCCCAAACGTTCCTATCCCAGGGCCCGCCGTGAGGATAAACAACAACGGGCAGATTGGCCGGTTTAGTTCTCGGCGGAAGGGTTAAGTATCCGTGAATGGTCAGTCCGTCGCGGGAAACATATTGAACTGGTTTCATATCGCTCAGAACATAGTCGTCGAGCCACGGACTCACGTCCGCGATCTTTTGAAATTCATCTTTCCGGATATCGTAGTAATAATAACTCCCCCTCGATTTGTCGCTTAACGATTTTAGGATGAGCTTGTCTTCGTCTTTACTCATACTGCGGATATTTACTTCATAACCCGGAAGCCGTTCTTCCAGATTTTCCTGCAGCTTTCTTCTTTCTTCGTCGAAAAAGTGATAACGCTTTTTATCTGTTACAAAAGATACTCCCAGCAGCCTCTTTTGCTTTTTTGAAACTATGATCTCTTTTACGTCAACTTCCGGATGCTCGAATATCGTTTCCGATTCCGAGTTTTTTTCGATGTCGTATCTCGCGAGAGCTGTTTTATCTCTTCCCATATTGGAAAGCATATAAAGCGATTTATTATCGAACGTAAACATAACGGGCAGAAGCGTATCCTTAAAGTTGACTGTCTTAAGATTTCTGAATTTCTGTTCCTCGTTATCCCGGTATAGCAGTGAAGTATTGATCCCTTCATTTGCCACCGCAGCTCGTACCTTTCCGTTATGATCCGCATACCATTCTGTTACGCGGCCAGGATTTTCGGCGGCTAAAGTAATGCGCCCGGTTTTTATGTTTACCCTGTACGCATCGAACAGCCGTCGGTCTCTCTTGTTCATCGATATAACTATCTCGTTGCTGCCGAGTTCTGGGACGAACACTATTTCAACTCTTACTTCGCTGAAAGGAGTTAGCTCGAGATGATCCGACCCGTCGGCACCGACTGAGTAGAGCTTGAAGTTTTCGTCTCCTCCGCTGTCTTGAAGATACACAATCCTGTCGTTGCCGCCCCAGTGGTATTCGTGTATGTCCCTGTCGAATGTTTCGGTAATCCGCAGCGCCTTCTTCTCCCCGATCTTTTGTACGAATATATTGAGCCTGCTTTCCCAAGGCATCATGAAAGCGAGAAACTCCCCGTCCGGCGAAAGTTTGTAATCCGTTTTCTCCGGATTTCTAAAAAAATATTCTATTGGAATCAAGAACAGCCCCCAAATTTTCAATTCTTAACAATTAAGATAAAAATAAGAAATTTGAGGAGATTTATGAAAAAATATTTAATAATCTGAGATATATTTAATTTGCTTTCCCCAATAAAATTACCCGCTGTTAAAAGAATATAAAAATAGAACGGATAAAAGATTGATCTTATTAATATGATGTGAAAACCGCAAGACGCTGTTTTGTCCGATAAACAAAACGCATAAAAAGAGAATCCGTTTTCTATTCAGATATAAAAGCGAATCTGAAGGGAAAACGGATCCATTACAACAGAGGTATAAATTTTATCTTAATGCAAAATTATAGGCTCAGCATTTCCTTGAACTTTATTGCCTGCCGCCTTGATACTTCAATTTTGTTTCCGCCTTTAAGTTTTACAAGAAGACCGCCGTTCAGCCAAGGTTCTATGTTGTCTATCCATTTAAGGTTTATTATATGTTTTCTATTGGCCCTGAAAAATATTTTACTGTCGAGTCTTTCGTTAAGATAATTTAACGTTCTTAGGATGAGCGGCTTGTTGTCTTCGAAGTACAGCCTTACATAATTTCCTTCCGATTCGAAGAGACGGACCGTGTTTAATTTTACGAACCAGCACTTGTCGCCGTCTTTTACGAATACCTGATCTTCCTCATTTAAAACCG
>JBJKTB010000128.1:0-10745 GCA_046703345.1 Ignavibacteriaceae bacterium | reverse complement strand
ACTCTTGTTAACGAAAAAGGAGAAAAGGTTAAGCTCGATCCTCCGGCAGGCGAAGAGCTTCCGCCAAACGGTTTTGACAGAGGCGAAGAAGGCTTTATTCCTCCGGCGGAAGACGGTTCTAAAGTTGAAGTAAAAGTGGATCCCAAGAGTGAAAGACTTCAATTGCTTAAACCTTTTGAGCCGTGGGACGGAAAGAATTTCGTCGATATGCCGCTGCTGCTGAAGGCTAAAGGAAAATGTACGACAGACCATATTTCCATGGCAGGACCGTGGCTTAGATTCCGAGGACATCTGGACAATATTTCCAACAACATGTTCATCGGCGCAATAAATGCATTTACCGGCGACGCCGGAAAAACTAAGAATGTATTTACGAGCGAGTACAAATCTATACCTGAAGTTGCACGTGAATATAAAGCAAAAGGTACCGGCTGGGTAGTTGTAGGCGACGAGAATTACGGCGAAGGCTCCAGCCGAGAGCATGCCGCAATGGAACCGAGATTCCTTGGGGGAAAAGCGATTATCGTTAAAAGCTTCGCGAGAATTCACGAGACGAATCTGAAGAAGCAGGGAATGCTTCCGCTTACTTTTGTCAATCCTTCCGATTACGATAAGATACAGGAAGACGATAAACTGAGCATAACCGGACTTACGGAACTTGCTCCCGAGAAGCAGCTTAAGCTTGTTATAAGGCACAAGGACGGTACGCTCGAAGAAGCGCTGCTGAATCAGACGATGAATGAAGCGCAGATAAAATGGTTCAAAGCCGGAAGCGCGCTGAACCTTATTGCGCAGATGAATAAATAAATTTCGCTTAATGGTTCTATAAAAGCGGTACACTTCACTCGGAAGGTACCGCTTTATTTTTAAAATGACGGCTGTCTTTTAATCAATCTTTCCTTTAATAATGGTATTTTTGTTTAATCTACCGAGCGTTATTTTTAAGTGCATTATATCTAAAAATTTTTTTTTACAATAAGTTTTATTAATGATATTTTTAAACCCGGCGGTATTATTCGGCCTGCTTGCGGCTTCAATACCTGTCCTTATTCACCTTCTGAATTTAAGGAAATTAAAGAAGATTGAATTCAGCACATTAAATTTTCTTAAAGAACTTCAGAAGAATAAGATCCGCAAGATTAAGCTGAAACAGTGGCTCCTGCTGGCTCTCCGCGTCTTGATTATTCTTTTTCTCGTTACTGCTTTTGCGCGGCCTACATTAAAAGGAGTTGCCATAGGAGGAGCGGCTTCGGCTGCGAAAACCACGGCGGTGTTTATACTGGACAATACGCCGAGCATGTCGGTTGTGGACGCGAAAGGCTCTTACTTCAATCAGGCTAAGGCAACTATTAAAATACTGCTTAACGAACTGCAGGAAGGAGATGAGGCCGCTCTTATCCTAGTCGGAAACACAAACAGCAATAACGTAAAGCCGACCACCAATCTCGCTCAATTCGAAAAGGATATTGATGCCGCAAAAATCACGGACGCCAGCGGACTTCTGAACAGCGCTCTTGTTAAAGCCGCGAATATTATAGGGCAGTCGCAGAACTTCAATAAGGAGATTTATATACTGTCAGATTTTCAGGCGGGAAGACTTGCCGATCCGGTCTCACTCTCGAACCTCGGTCAGCTTCTGAACGACAAGGTTAGACTTTATACATTCGATTACACGGGCAAAGACGTTTATAATATCGGCATTGACGACTTGAAGCTTAACACACAAATATTCGAGTCGGGCAAGCCTGTTAATTTCAGTACGACAGTTACAAATTATTCAAAGCAGCCCGTAAACAATCTTGTGGTTTCGCTTTACGTTAACGGCGGCCGCAGCGCCCAGCAGAGCGTTTCACTGAATCCGGGAGAGTCTAAGATAGTGTCTATGGATGCATCGATAAACGCTACAGGTTTTGTAAATGTGTTTGCGGAAATTGAAGACGACGACATCCTTCAGGATAACAGGCGTTACATAAACTTGTACATTCCGAAAGAAGTGCCGGTTATGATTTTTTCGGATGATCCTTCAGATGCCCGTTTCGTTAGTCTCGCTTTGAATGCTTCCGGAAGTCAAGGTACGCTGCAGGTTACCGAAAAAAATCTTAATCAGCTTAATTCCGTCGATCTATCAAAATATCCTGTAGTAATAATTATTGGAGCGGAAAACATTGCCGGAACCGACAGGCTTGTTTCTTATCTTAACAACGGCGGCAGTATATTTTTAATGCCCGGATCGGGCACAACTTTAAAAGGGTTTCAATTCATAACACACGCTCTCGGACTGCCGTCTCCTACCGGTACTGTGGGCGCGCAAAATTCGCCCGCAAACCCTGTCGGTTTTGATAAAGTGGATTTAAATCATCCGGTATTTCAGGATATTTTTTCAAACAGCAGTATTAAGAAAATAGAATCACCGGATATTTATTATCATTTTAAAATTTCTACCGAAGGTAAAGGGGTAAGTATTTTTTCGCTGATGGACGGCTCTTCATTCCTCGGCGGATATAAAATCGGAAAGGGAAAAGCATTTCTTATGAATACGGCGCCGGTACTCAGCTGGAGCAACTTCCCTTTGAAAAGTTTGTTCGCTCCTCTTTTCAACAAATCGGTTTACTATCTTTCGTCGAAGGACAGGACCGACAACGAGTACACTGCAGGAAGTACGGTAATCTTAAATCTGAAGGATAATGTTTCTCCTCAAATTAAAATTGTGCGGCCCGATAATTCGGAGGATTATATAAATCTTCAGGAAAAAAAGTATTCCGGATTTGTAGATTACACGAATACCGGGCTTGACGGCAATTATAAAATTTATTCGGGCTCAAAGCTTGCCGATGAGTTCTCCGTTAACTCAGATCCGAACGAATCAGTGATGAAATATCTTTCACAAGATGACTTCGAAAAATATTTAAAGAAAATAGACTTCAAAGGGAAATACGTCGCTGTCGGTAAAAACGAAGATCCGGCAAAGGTTATAATGCAGTCGCGTTTCGGCTCCGAGCTGTGGAGATATTTCCTGCTTATTGCCGTACTTCTCGCGCTGGTTGAGATGGCGGTTGCACGCAATGCGAAGAAAGATCTGGTGCAAGCATCTTAGTATTCTCATAATCCAAAGGTTTTGTGACGATTGAATTTGTATATTAATAAAGAAAATGATTATATATTAAGACAAAAAGGATAGTTTTTTTTCATGATAGAAATTTCCCGTAAGACGACAGAGAAGGCTATATTAGTAGCTTTAAATACTAAAGAAATTGGACGCGATTTAGTTGACGAACATCTTGAGGAGCTTGAAGAACTTGCTTTAACGGCCGGCGCTGAAACCGTGATGAAGGTTATTCAGGATCGTTTCGCTATTGATCCTGCGTTCTACATAGGCAAAGGCAAAGCGGAGGAGCTGCAGTTTCTTGCGGAGACAAACGAAGTTAACCTTATTATTTTTGACGACGATCTTTCCCCGGTGCAGGTAAGAAATCTTGAAAGAATGCTCGAGAGAAAAATTGTAGACCGCAGCGGACTGATTCTGGATATCTTCGCATCCCGCGCAAGAACCAAAGAAGCTAAAACGCAGGTTGAGCTTGCTCAGCTTCAGTACATGCTGCCGCGTTTAACGCGCGCTTGGACGCACCTTTCAAAACAGTACGGCGGCATCGGCACCAAAGGACCCGGAGAAACACAGATTGAAACCGACAGACGTATCATCAGAAACCGCATAAGTCTTCTTAAGGAAAAGCTGAATAAAATAGAATCGCAGCGACAAACGCAGAGCCAGGGCCGTTCCGATTTTGTGAGGGTATCTCTCGTAGGCTATACTAACGCCGGCAAATCCACTCTGTTTAATCTTCTTACCGAATCCGAAGTTTTTGCGGAAGACAAACTCTTCGCTACTCTCGATTCGACTACGCGCACTTTCGGCTTGGGCAAGAATCATAAAATCCTTCTCAGCGATACGGTTGGATTCATCAGGAAATTGCCTCATCATCTCGTTGCTTCTTTTAAAAGCACATTAAATGAAGTGCGGGATGCCGACATAATTTTACACGTAATCGACATGTCTCATCCTTACTATGAAGATCATATTAAAGTAGTTGAACAGACGCTTAAGGAACTCGGCTGCGAAAACAAGACGCGGATAAAAGTCTTCAATAAAGTGGATCTTGTTGATGACAAACATAAAATACAATTCGTAAATCACCGGTTCGATGACTCGGTTGTTATTTCCGCCCAGCGTGGAATTAACGTGTCCGGACTGAAGAAGAAAATTCTTGATACTGTGGAAAGCGCTTTTATTGAAGAGAAAGTTGAGCTGGATCTCGACGAGTCGAAGAAAGCGGCTAAAATTCATTCGCTTGCAGAGGTACTTTCCACCAACTACGACGAGCAGTTCATTCATATAACATACCGTGCAAAAAAAGAAAATTCGGAAAAAATTAAGAAGATAATTTATGACGAGAACTAAACTTGTTATCGACGGCAGCTCTCTTACTCTTGAGAAGATTGAATCCTTCCTCAAGGAAAATCCAGAAGTAGTTATTTCCCCCAATTCAATAAAAAAAATAAAACGCGCCAGAGCCCTTGTAGATAAGTGGGTTGAGCGTGGCGAAGTTATTTACGGTGTTACAACGGGATTCGGCGAATTCGCGAACGTAAACATCTCGAAGGAAAATATTCAGAAACTTCAGGAGAATCTTATTCTCAGCCACGCAGTCGGCTGCGGAAAAAATCTGCCTCCGATGATCGTAAAGGTAATGATGCTGCTTCGGCTTAACGCGCTTGCCAGAGGCTATTCCGGAGTAAGATACGAAACTCTTCGTCTGCTTACGGCGATGATGAACAACAACATCATTCCCGTTGTCCCTTCGCAGGGTTCGGTAGGATCGAGCGGCGATCTTGTGCAGCTCGCCCATCTTGTGCTTGCTATGATAGGAAAAGGACGGGTTCAGATCATCAAAGATATTAACGATACATCCGCAGGCTCGGCTAAGATTCTTTCTTCTAAAAACGGGCTTGCAAAATTCGGATTGAAGCCTGTCGTCCTTCAGGCGAAAGAAGGACTTGCGCTTATAAACGGTACGCAGATGATGACTGCTTTTGCATCGTACATTGCAGTGCGCGCGAAGAAGCTCGCAAAGCTCGCCGATATAAGCGCGGCTCTTACGCATGAAGCGCTAAGGTCTACCGATAAGGCCTTCGATCCAAAGATTCATAGACTGAGGCCTTTCCCTGGGCAGATTGCGACGGCAAAAAATGTTCTCTCTCTAATTAAAGGTAGCGCAATAAGAATTTCCCATCTGCAAGACGACAAAAGAGTACAGGACGCATATTCGATAAGATGCGTGCCGCAGATTCACGGAGCTTCGAGGGATGCAATAGAATATGTCTGTTCCAGGGTGAAGATTGAGATTAATTCTGTAAATGACAATCCCATCATCTTTCCTGAAACCGAAGAACATATCGAAGGCGGCAATTTCCACGGCCAGTCAATGGCGCTCGCGATGGATTTTATGGGAATTGCGCTTTCGGAACTTGCCAACGTTTCGGAAAGAAGAATTGAGAGAATGGTGAACGGCGCGCTGAGCGGACTGCCAAGGTTTTTAACAAACAACGGCGGGCTCAATTCTGGGCTGATGATCGGCCAGTACACAGCCGCAAGCCTTGTTTCTGAAAACAAAGTGCTCGCTCATCCGGCAAGCGTTGATTCTATTCCGACTTCTGCAAATCAGGAAGACCATAATTCGATGGGATCGATAGCCGCGCAAAAATGCTACACTATAATGCAGAACCTTGAGAACGTGCTTGCCATCGAACTGATGACGGCGGCGCAGGCGCTTGAATTCTTGAAGCCGTTCAAACCGGGGAAGGGAACTTCTGCGGCGTACAAAGCCGTTCGGAAAGCCGTTAAGCCGCTGAACGGCGACAGACTTCTTTACGAAGATGTGAGTAAAGTTGCAGATCTGGTAAAGAACGATTCGCTGCTGGAACAGGTGGAGAAAGCGGTTAAGCTTTCGTAAATTAACATTTACTTAAAGTCCTTTGCGCAATGCGAATTTGCCGTTTTTAGTATCGTAACCGTTGAGGGGACTTTTAAGTTATAAGCCTTTCGATAACATTGCTAATTTAACTTAACGGAAATTATTATGGAGATTGTTTTTCTTTTAATCGGACTTGCAGTTGGCTCTGCAGCGGTGTGGCTAATTCTGAAATCAAAAATTGAAAGCGCGAGGGGTGTTCCGCCTGAGGAGGTTGATTCGTTAAAGAAAGAACTTTCGGATCTTGCTGTTGAAAACGGAAGATCGGCGGAAAGGACTAAACTACTGGAGGAGAATCTGAAAAATGCAGCCGCAGAGCTGAACTCTGAACGGGCGAAGAACGTTGAGTTGAGTTCGATGAATTCTTCGCTTAAATCGGATTATGCTAATCTTCAAAATAAACTTACCGAACAGAAATCCGAAATTGAAAAACTGCAGGAAAAATTCACAAAAGAATTTGAAAATCTGGCCAACAAAATTCTCGAAGAGAAGAGCAGTAAATTTACTACACAGAACAAGGAAAACCTCGACCAGATTCTAAAGCCGCTTAGCGAAAAGATAAAAGATTTCGAAAAGAAAGTGGATGACATCCATATTTCCGATACCAGAGAAAGAGCAGGGCTTATACAGCAGATAAAAACTCTTCACGAACTTAACCAGCAGATGAGCCGCGACGCTACGAATCTTACCAACGCATTGAAGGGGCAGACGAAGACGCAGGGCAACTGGGGCGAATTTATTTTGGAAAGTATTCTCGAAAAATCCGGATTGAGCAAAGGAAGAGAGTACCTTGTAGAGGATAGCCTTACTTCCGAAAGCGGAAAGCGGTATCAGCCCGACGTGCTCATTAATCTTCCGGAAAACAAAACAATAGTTATCGACTCAAAAGTTTCTCTCATCGCTTACGAAAGGTACTGTTCCGCGGAAGACGAAAGCGAAAAACTCGCTGCGGTCCGCGATCATATACTTTCTCTGCGTAATCATATAAAAGGATTGAGTTCTAAAAATTATCAAAATCTCTATCAGATTGAGAGCCTGGATTTCGTACTAATGTTTTTGCCGATCGAGCCTGCGTTCGGTCTTG
Organism: Ignavibacteriaceae bacterium; assembly: GCA_046703345.1. Taxonomy (GTDB): domain Bacteria; phylum Bacteroidota; class Ignavibacteria; order Ignavibacteriales; family Ignavibacteriaceae; genus FEN-1297. The sequence goes on along the minus strand of JBJKTB010000128.1, from coordinate 3,635 downwards.
CGGTTCAGAACGATATAAATTTATTCAATGAGGCATTTGAAAAAAATATTGTTATAGTGAGTCCGTCCACTCTTCTGGCAACGCTGCGCACCATAGCTAGCATATGGCGGCAGGAATATCAGAACAAAAACGCGCTGGAAATAGCAAGGCAGAGCGGGGCACTGTACGATAAGTTCGTCGGTTTTGCGGAAGACCTGATTTCCGTCGGTAATAAAATTGACGCGGCAAAGGACAGCTATTCCGGAGCAATGAAAAAACTTCAGGAAGGAAGAGGCAATCTTGTTACGAGTGTGGAAAAGATAAAGAGGCTTGGCGCAAAAGCAACCAAGTCGATGCCGCAGTCTTTGCTTAACAGCGCGGATAATGATGATGAGGAAGAACCGTCACTGCTGAGTTAAAATATCTTTTAAAGATTAATCTGGATTTTATAAATGAAAAAAATTTTTCAGGCGTCTATTTTTTCAGGACTGCTGATATTTGTTTGGATGTTTATTTCATGGGCGGTGCTTCCGTGGCATGGTGACGCCTTTAAAAATCTGCCAGCCGGAGATTCGCTCGCAGTTCAAATAAAGGCCGCAGTAAAACAGCCAGGTATTTACCGGTATCCCGGCGTACCCGCAAAAACTACCCCTGAAGCCGTGAATGAGATAATGAAGAAATACGAATCCGGGCCCGTCATCCCTTTTATGATTTACGAGCCGAACGGCATTTCAACAGCAAGTCCGTTAAAATTAATTTGGGGACTTGTAATTAATCTCATAAGCGCTTTTATTGCTTCGTTCCTTTTGGCTTATTCCTTATTCAGGCAGAAAAGTTTTTGGGTGCGTGTGGCGTTTGTTCTTCTGCTGGCCGTATTCGCCGCTCTGCTGGGCCCGCTTATCGACTGGAACTGGCTTATGTTTCCGGCGGATTACAGCTTCGGGCTGGCGGCTGATTATCTGGTTACCTGGCTGCTGGGAGGAATTGTTATTGCGCTTATTATTAAGCCGGTAACCGAAAAAACAAAAACAGCTTCATAATATTAAAAAATACTTATGAGCCGGCTTTTACAATTTCGTCCCACTCCTCTTTAGTAACAGGCATTACCGAAAGCCTGTTGCCTCTCTGCACAAGCCTCATCTTCTGCAGCTTCGGATTATTCTTAATCTGATCGAGAGAAACGGGATTTTTAAACTTCTTTACCAATTTTATATCTACCATATACCAGACAGGTTCCGATTTATCGGCTGAAGGGAAGTAGTGTTCGCTGTCCGGATCGAATTGAGTATGATCTGGATATCCTTCTTTTACTACTTCGCAGCATCCGGCAACCTCGTTCGGGGATGTGTTGCTGTGGTAGAAAAGTACTCCGTCGCCTTTTTTCATCTCGTCCCGAATAAAATTGCGGGCCTGGTAATTTCTTACCCCGTCCCAAAACGTAGTTTGATTTTTACTCTTGGCGAGATCGTCAATCGAAAATACTTCCGGTTCCGATTTTACAAGCCAGTATTTTTTCATCATATTTATTGCCGTAACTGTTTTATGAAAAATAAATATTTTTTTAATATATCTATTTATCTACCAACGAAGTGTGATCCTTAGAAATTAAAAATCAAATTATAAACAATTAATTAAGACTGCAAATTCAGTTAAGTATTTAAAATGTAAATCCGGTCAGGCAAGGCTGTCTTCATAAATACGGGCCAAAATTTAATGGTGATTTCTAATTACGCTTCCAGTTAAAATATTTTCGGTTATGTTTGTTGTTGGAAGTCGGCGTACTGCCGAATCATGCGTAATTAATTGAAATTCTAGCCGTACATGGATATATTGTCTGCTTAAAATTGAACGCTTATGAGAAACTTATTATTTATAATTCTGATCGCTGCTGTTGGCCTGCCTGCCTTCGCGCAGGATGACGGCTCGTTTCAGATAGCGCGCTTAAAATATGACGGCGGAAGCGACTGGTATAACGGTCAAACAGAGGAGCCGAATCTTCTCGATTTCGTTAAAGCGCATACTAACATAAAAGTAAAGGATGATTATACTTTTGTAGATATTAATTCCGACGCTATTTTCTCTTATCCCTTTCTTTTTATGACGGGCCACGGAACCGTGCTCTTTACCGATGAGCAGGCGGCTAGACTGAGAAAATACTGCGAAGCCGGCGGCTTCCTTTATGTTGACGACGACTACGGGACTGGATAAATCATTCCGCAAGGAAATTAAAAAAGTTTTTCCGGATAAGAACCTGGTGGAGCTTCCTTTTGATTACGGAATGTATCACGACTTCTACGATTTTCCGCACGGCGTTCCGAAGACACACGAACACGACGGCCTGCCTCCTCAAGGCTTCGGCATTTTTATCAACGGACGGCTCGCGGTGTACTACACATATCAGTCAAACCCGAGCGACGGCTGGGACGATCCGGATGTTCACGGCGATCCGCCGGCGAAGCGGCTCGAAGCGCTTAAGTTCGGAACCGATATGGTTATTTGGGCTCTTTCAAATGCCGAGTGAAAAGAGGACGGCATCTAAGTTTAGTATGTTTGATAATTTAAGATCTTCATAACTCACTCCGTTAGCAGGAGAGTCCGGTTTTTTAATTTAATTAATTCTTTTATGACGAGCAGCGATTCCAAATATTATAAAGAAATCATCAATAAGCTTGAACGGCTTATAAAGCGCGAATATGCGCTTTTGATGTCGTTTGGAATTCAGATATCGCTGCTGACCGGTACGGCGGTTTTTACCACCTTCGTTTTACTTGAAACGGCCGGACATTTTTCTTCAACTGTTCGCACGATTTTATTTTTTGTTTTTATAATTATAACTGCCGGACTTTTCGCGGGCTTATTTCTACTTCCTCTGTTAAAGTATTTTAAAATTCAAAGAAAATCCGATTACCATAAAACTGCGGGTAAAGTCGGCGGTTATTTCCCGGAAATAAAAGACGATCTGCTGAACGCGATGCAGCTGGTTTCATCGAATCCGGAAGATACAAAAACTTCGCCCGGGCTAATTAACGCAGCATTTCAAAATGTATATAACCGTACGAAGCAGCTTAGTTTCGAATCGGTTGTGGATTTTAAGAAGGCAAAGCAGTTCTTTCTTTATTTTGCCGGAGTGGCAGTGTTCTGTTCGCTCATAATCATTTTTATCCCCGGTCTTCATGCCGCTTCAGTTAGACTCGTTGAGTTTAACCGTGAGTTCATTCCTCCGCCCAGATTTTCGTTTGAAGTTGAACCGGGGAATTCAAAATTAACAAAGGGAGATAACTTTACCGTTTCGGTTAGAGTTACGGGGGAGCGGCCGAATGACGTTTATCTTGCCGTGAAGAACGCCGAACAGACGGGATTTGAAACCGATCAGATTTACGCCGACTCAAACGGAGTTTACCGCTATGAAATGCCGGCCGTAAGAAGTTCGTTTAAATATTACGCAGTTTCGGGGAACATTTCAAGCAGCGTGTACTCAGTGGAAGTAATTGACAGACCGATCGTTCGAACTCTGGATTTAACTATTAACTCGCCTGCATATTCCAAAATTCCGCAAGTTAAACAGAAAGATAACGGCAATATGACCGCTTTGAAGGGAAGCATGATCGATCTAAGTCTGAGTTCTACAAAATCATTGATAAGCGCGCGAGTAGAAT
>JBJKTB010000127.1:0-13720 GCA_046703345.1 Ignavibacteriaceae bacterium | reverse complement strand
AAATATCAGAATTATAAAAATAAAAAAATATATTAGTTGCTATTTTGTATAATTTTATAAAATCCGACGAAGAAATACTCAAAGTATTAAATCTTGAGACCAGTAGACAGCAGGAAGGACTGGAGCTTATTGCTTCAGAAAATTTTGTCAGTCCCGCAGTGCTCGAAGCTGCCGGAACGGTTCTTACCAATAAATACGCAGAAGGATATCCCGGTAAGAGATATTACGGCGGCTGCGAATACGTTGATATGGCAGAGAACATAGCACGAGAGCGTTTGAAAAAACTATTCAATGCAGAATACGTCAACGTACAGCCGCACAGCGGATCGCAGGCGAATATGGCTGTATTAATGACGCTGCTGAAACCAGGTGACAAGTTCTTAGGATTAAGTTTAGCACACGGCGGGCATCTAACACACGGCTCACCGGTAAACTTCTCTGGTCATTTGTACCAGCCGATAGGTTATACTTTGAACAGGGAAACAAAACAGCTTGATTATGATTTGATCGAAGATCTGGCGAAAAAGGAAAAGCCGAAACTTATAATTACCGGAGCCAGCGCCTATTCAAGAGAATGGGATTACGCAAAATTCAGACAAATAGCGGATTCGGTAGGCGCTTTCCTCATGTGCGATATGGCCCATCCTGCCGGTTTAATCGCAAAAGGCTATTTAACAAATCCTCTGGAATACTGCGACGTTGTCACCTCCACAACTCATAAAACTTTGAGAGGTCCGAGAGGCGGCATTATACTGATGGGCAAGGATAAAGAGAACCCGATGGGAATAAAGACTCCGAAAGGAGACCGGCTGAAATTGATGTCCGAACTGCTTGACAGCATGGTAATGCCGGGAATTCAGGGCGGACCTCTTATGCATATAATAATGGCAAAGGCAGTTGCCTTCGGCGAGGCGCTTCAGGATTCCTTCAAAGAGTACGCAGGGCAGGTAATTAAAAACGCAAAAGCACTATCTAAAAAATTAAGCGAATACGACTTCGATATTATTTCAGGCGGAACCGATAATCATCTTATGCTGATTGATTTGAGTAATAAGGGCGTTACCGGTAAACAGGCGGAGATTGCTCTCGGCGCGGCAGGAATTACGGTAAATAAAAACATGGTGCCGTTTGACGAAAGAAGTCCTTTTGTAACCAGCGGAATTCGTGTCGGGACTCCCGCAACAACAACAAGAGGCATGAAAGAAACAGAGATGGAAAAAATAGCCGACCTTATAAACAATGCGGTCGCAAAACACGACGATGAAAAAGCACTTTCCGAGATAAAGCAGGAAGTTGTTAATCTTTGTTCAGGTTTTCCGTTATACTCAGAATTAAAATAACCGTTTGAGCTAGATGGCTTCAGAAGACATAACAACGGTAGACGAAACGATTGAAGAAGATTCCGGCAACGAGATGACTTTTCTTGAACATCTCGAGGAACTGAGATGGCGGATAATTTATTCACTGATCGGACTGGTAGTCGGTACGCTTATATGCTGGATATTTATTGATTTCCTTGTTGATAAAGTACTCCTGCTTCCCGCAAAAACCGCACACGTTGAACTTCAGAATTTAAAGCCTTTCGGCCAGCTTATGCTGTACTTTGAAGTAGCTATAGTAGCCGGAGCAATAGTGAGTCTCCCAAATATTTTCTACCAATTCTGGAAATTTATATCCCCGGCGTTAAAGAAGAAAGAACGGAAGTACATTTCGGCTATCGTAGCATTTTCCACTTTGTGTTTTTTAATAGGTGTAGTATTTGCATATTACGTAATGCTGCCACTGTCGTTGAAATTTGCGGCGCAATTCGGATCGGCGCAGATTAAAAATATCTTCGCGATTGACGAATACATGTCTATCATAATAAGTATAATGCTGGGCAGCGGACTAGTATTCGAACTTCCTATGATCTCGTTTTTTCTCACAAAAATTGGTATTTTAACCCCTGCGTTTATGAAGAAATACCGGCGGCACGCCATAGTTATAATATTTATAGCGTCGGCATTTCTTACTCCCGGTACGGATCCGGTATCCCAGTTAATACTGGCAGCCCCGTTACTTTTATTATACGAGATCAGTATAATTATTTCAAAAATAGCGGTAAAGAAAAGTTGATTAAAAATAATTTATCGGAAATAAGCCGCCCTATAAAACAAGAATTGGAGATTTTTAACGAGCTCTTCCGCAAGTCGATGAAATCAGATGTCGGACTGGTTGATTTGATAGCAAGATATATTATTCGTCAAAAAGGGAAGAAGATAAGACCTCTTCTTGTTCTGCTTGCCGCAAAGGTTGCAGGCGGCGTAACCGAACGTACTTACAGAGGAGCTGTTCTTGTAGAGCTACTTCATACAGCTACTCTTGTGCACGACGATGTAGTTGATAACGCCGACAAGCGCAGAGGTTTCTGGTCTATCAACGCGATGTTCAAGAATAAAATAGCCGTGCTTATGGGCGATTATCTTCTGGCAAAAGGCCTGATGATTGCCGTAGAAGGCAAGGATTTTGACTTTCTGGAAGTAATGACAAATACCGTAAAACGTATGTCTGAAGGGGAACTTCTTCAAATAAGAAAGACAAGGAAACTTGATATCGACGAACCAACTTACTTCAGAATTATTTCCGATAAAACAGCTTCTCTTCTTGAAACATGCTGTAAGATCGGAGCATTAAGCACCAGCGATAAAAAAGAATTTCATGAGTCTATGAGAAAATTCGGCGAGTATATCGGAATCGCCTTTCAGATAAGGGATGACATACTCGATTACGAAGGCAGTTTATCCACTATAGGAAAGCCGGTAGGCGGCGATATCAAAGAGAAAAAGATAACCCTTCCTCTCATATATTCGCTTAATCAGGTTTCTAAAAGCGAAGCTGCCGAAGTAAGAAAGATGATAAAGAACGGCAAGAAAAAAGAGAACGTAAAAGAGATTATTGAGTTTGTGAGGAAGCATAAAGGGATTGATTACGCACTTGAGACTGCTAAAAAGTATTCCGACGGCGCCAAGGAATTGCTGAAAACGTTCCCCGACTCACAGAGCAAAGTAGCTATGGAAGGACTAGTGGAATTTATAATCGACAGAAAAAATTAATCCAGCTGATTTAAAATCAAAAACCCTCATCCTTTTCAGATATTATTTATTACCCGCCGGCGATTTATCCTTTATTAAGTTCTTCCCTGAAAGCAAATCCTTTTACAGGCTCTCTTAAAGTCAAAACCGGGCAGGGAGCTTTTCTGACTACTTTTTCCGCGGTGCTGCCGAATAAAATATGCTCCACGCCAGTATGCCCGTGAGTAGCGATAATAATGAGATCGGAGTCTTCCTCAGAAGCGGCTTCTATAATTTCAATGAACGGCTTGCCGGTTTTAACATAAGTCTTTACTTTCAATTCCGCAGGAATTTCTTTTTTTGCAAGCTTATCTAGCTCCTCAACTGCACGTTTATCCATTTCAAGATCTACAGAAGGGATGGCTATTTGCCCCATGCTGAAATCCGGAGGATAAATTACAGGCTCAACCACATAGATAAGATGAAGCTCTGCTCCGAATTTTTTAGCGAAATTAACGGCGTATTTGAGAGCGGCTTTAGAGTAATCAGAAAAATCTATCGGCACCAATATTTTTTTTATATCAGGTTCCATAATCCTTCTCCGATTTAATTTTAAATTTTGAATGAAGCAATATCTGTTCTTCGTTTAATTTCCTAAGACGAAGCGCTACAATTTCCGAAATCCCGCGCAGAATTTTAATCCCTTTTTTAGGGAACTTCTCTATGAATTCATCCAGGTCTGGTTTAAATATTACAGCCAGGCGCGCATCCGACTTTGCAACGGCAGAAGCGGATCTTTTTTCGCCGTCTACAAGCGCAAGTTCACCGAAGAAATCGCCTTTTCCGAATACGGCAAGTGAAATATCTTGATTGTCGATTGTCCTTCTTATAATAATTTCCCCGTCTCTTATTATATACAACCCAATACCCGGATCACCCTGATAGAATACAAATTCGCCGGCAAGGTAATTCCGGTCGTGAATTATTTCTACAAGACCGAGCAGGTCTTTTTTGCCCAAATCTTTGAACATCGGGATGCTTTGAAGTGATTTCTGAAGGTCAATTTTTTCGGTAGGGGAATTAAAAAAATTTGACCAGAAGCTGCTGTGAATTACCTCGTTGCTGTTTTGGTTCATGACAAATCCTTTATTGAAAAATTCCGGATTCCGCTACACGCCACAGTTTCTGACACGGGAACCTGTTCTCGTAAAGAGCGCGCCCAACTATAACCGAATCAACTCCTTCGGGAATCAAATTCTGAATGTCCATGAGTTCATCTTTATTTCTGATGCCGCCGGAGTGAGTGACCTTACCCTTAGTTGCTTCGGCTACGGCCCTAGTGTAAGCTACGTTAGGTCCCTCCATAGTTCCGTTGCGCTGAACATCACACACAACAAACCGCTCCACGCCCATGTCTGCCATTTTTTTTGCAAAATCCAGGTAATGAATACCGGTTCTAAATTTTCTGCCTTTTATGATTAGCTCATCGTTTATGACGTCGAGCGCGATAGCAATTTTAGCAGGACCGTTCTTTTCAAATGCTTTCTTAAATTCAACCGGATTCTCAATAGCCATAGTGCTTATAACGAGTCTGCTAACGCCGATGCTCATAATATAATCAACATCTTCAAAATTCCTAATTCCGCCGGCATATTGAACGGGAATTATAACCGAGGAACAGATCTCTTCGATTAAGTGAAGATTATTCTTGGAATGATCGGCCGCACCGTCAAAATCCACAATATGGATAAGCTTTGCGTTCTCGGCTCTCCAAATTTTAGCCATCTCTACAGGATCGCTCCCGTACTCCTTGCAGTTCAATTCTGGGATGCCTTTCACAACCCGTACCGTTTTGCCGTGCTTTATATCTATAGAAGGAATGACCAGTAAATATCTCATTTTATTCACCCATCCTTCCGTTCTTCTTTAGAATGTTTCTACCGATTATAAGCTTTTGTATTTCGTTTGTTCCCTCAAATATTTTGAGAATTCTGGCGTCTCTATAAAATCTTTCGAGCGGCAGTTCTCTCGAGAATCCCATACCGCCGTGAATCTGAAGTCCTTTATCTGCAATCTCCACCATAGCTTCGGAAGCGAAAAGCTTAACTATTGCGGCTTCACGCGAGATATCTTTTTTAAGATCATAATCAGTTGCGGTTCGGTATATAATGCTTTCCATCGCGTAAATTTTAGCCGCCATTTCGGCCAGCATGAATTGAATCGCCTCAAACTTGGAAATTGTCTCTCCAAATTGTTTGCGCTGCTTAGAAAATTTAGTCGATATCTCAAGCACTTCTTTTGAAGCACCAAGACAACAGGCCCCAAGCCCGAGTCGACCGGCATCCAGCGTAGCCATAGCGGTTAGAAAACCTTTGCCGTCCTCTCCGATCAAATTTTCTTTCGGAATTTCCACGTTTTCAAAATTTATTGCATTAGTAACACTTCCTTTTATACCGAGCTTCTTCTCATTCGGCCCAACAAAAATGCCGGGAAAATCTTTTTCCACCACAAAACCAGAAATGCCTTTATCTGTTCTGGCAAATACTGAAAAAACATCGGCGATTCCTGCGTTTGTAATCCAAATTTTCGCCCCGTTCAGTATCCATTTATCGCCGTGCAGCTCAGCATAGGTCTTCAAATTAAAGGAATCGGAACCGGCTTCAGGCTCTGTTAACGCGAAAGCGGCTATTTTTTCACCCGATGTAAGCTGCGGCAGATATTTTTTCTTAAGCTCTTCAGAGCCTCCAATATAGATTGCGTTAGTTCCAATCGACTGATGCGCACCGATAAACGTTGCGGTTGAACCGCATGCCCTCGTAACTTCTTCCTGCGCAATACAGTAGCCAATTTCACCGAATCCGCCGCCGCCGTATTCTTCAGGAAAGGCGGTGCCTAAAAGCCCCACTTCGGCTAATTTATTTATCAATTCTCGCGGAATAGATTCTTGTTCATCAATTTGTTTTGCTAAAGGGCGTATCTCCGAATCGGTGAATTCTCTGGCCAATCCTCTTAGCATTTTTTGTTCGTCAGAAAAAATAAATTCCATCAGGACTTTCGATTATTCATTTGCAAGAAAAATAATGAAATAGTGTTTTAAAACAAAGATTTACTAATACAACTATATAATTAAACAAGCCAGAGGATAAGTATTAATTATTAAAAGTAGTTAAATCATTACCTGAAATAAAAAAGCGTTTTCTCATGCCTAAGCTATCTAATTCACATAGATTTTTAAATGTTTAATTTTAATCAATTTTCTTGACTTTTCTGGCTATAATAAGCATATTTGAAGCAATGAGCCAGGATTTTATACTAACTACAAGTCGAAACAACAAGTTACGCATATCGGCTTACGGTATACAGAGGGTCAGTTCGTCTCCATGTTTGATTTTTGTTCACTGTTTCAAAGGATTTAAGGATTGGGGATTCGGCCCGTATTTAGCTGGTTATTTTGAAGATCGCGGATATTTTGTACTTACATTCAATTTTTCGCATAACGGAGTCGGCGACAGTTTAACTGAGTTCGTTGAACTTGGAAAATTTGCTGATAATACTTTTTCTTTGGAAATCAGCGAATTATCGGAACTGATTTCTGCATATTGTGAAGGCTTTTTCGGAAATACGTTAAATCAGAAGATCGGCCTACTGGGGCACAGCAGAGGCGGCGCAATTTCACTTTTGACCGCCGCCCAAAGGAAAGAGATAGATGCGGTAGCCGTCTGGTCTTCGGTTGCTAAACTTGACAGGTATTCTGAAAGGCAAAAAGAGAAATGGAGAAGAACTGGAGTATTTCAAGTTCTGAATTCCCGAACAAAGCAGGTAATGAAACTTAACGCATCTCTTCTTGAAGATTTAGACGCAAACAAGGAAGGGACATTAAATATTAAGAACGCTGTTAAGAATTTTAACCGGCCGCTGTTTATAGGGCACGGAGAGCAGGATTTGGCAGTACCGATTGCAGATGGGAAGCGTATATACTCCTGGGCGAATAATAAATTTACTTCTTTTTATTCGGTTCCGGCTGCTGGGCATACTTTTGATATTAAGCATCCGTTCGAAGGCAGTAATCAAAAATTCGACGGACTTATTCAACAAACAGAATTGTTTTTTCAAAATTATTTAAATTGAGGATATACATGCCGTTGAAAGAGAATATTAGAACAAACAAATTCATACATATTTTCACACTTATCGGTTCCAATAAAATATTTTGGATTCTGTCTTTTACATTCCTAACCGCAATTGCGGCGCAGATAACGGTTCCGGTTCAGCCTGTGCCGTTTACTCTTCAGACAATGATGGTTCTGCTGGCAGGCGCGGTACTCGGAAGCAAGAACGGAGCATACAGTCAAATTATTTATTTGATGCTCGGCGTAATCGGACTTCCTGTATTCGCGCAAATTCCGGATCCTACAATAGGCCTGGCCAGATTAATAGGTCCGACCGGCGGCTATTTACTTGCTTTTCCGCTTGCCGCATACGCAACCGGTAAAATCATTGAGAAACATAAAAGTTATATTGCCGTTATTCTGGCAATGTTCGCGGGAAATATGCTTATACTTCTAACTGGCTCGCTTTATCTGGGGACATTTTATCTCGGAAATATAAAAGAAGCATTTATCTCCGGCGCGGCTGTTTTCATGCTTTGGGAATCGGTTAAAGTGTTTGCCGCCGGTTCTATTTATTTCGGGCTCTCCAAGAAGTACTCAAAAGATTAACGATGATGAATTTCTAGAATACAGATAAATTACAAACTATTCATCACGATAAATTACGGGAAAAAATGGGTCTAAAAAACGTCATCTTTGTTGTTGTTTTCTTTTCGGCTGTAATATTCTTCGTCTGGAGCTGCAGAAAGCTTATTAAGTATATGCTGGTCGCTAAGAAAAAAGATGATCGCTTTGACAAACCGTGGGAGAGAGTTAAAAGAGTTTTAGTTGTTGCTCTCGGGCAGTCTAAGCTGTTCAGGGATTTAAAAGCAGGCATACTTCACTCGCTTATTTTCTGGGGATTTCTGCTATTCCTTTTTGCAGTAGTGGAAGCCCTGATACAAGGATTTTATTCGCCTTTCAGCCTTTCATTTCTCGGGCCAGTTTATTCGGCCATAACAATAGTTCAGGACATTTTCGGAGTACTGGTAGTACTTTCGGTTCTTTATGCGTTGTACAGGCGTTTTGTTGTCCACGTGCCTAGACTTGAAGTAGATAAACACGGAAAGATTGACGCTGTTTTCATTTTGCTGATGATTCTCCTAGTTGTAGTAGCTATGTTCGGCGAGAATATTTCGTTAATAGCTATGCACGGATTTAAACTCGGCGAGTACGAGATAAGGCCGGTTTCGGCAATGCTTAGTCCATTGTTTTACGGAACAGGCTCGGCTAATGCCCATACTTTTTATGAAATTTTCTGGTGGATGCACGTTGTAGTTGTCCTTTCGTTTTTAAATTATCTGCCTTACTCAAAACATCTTCACGTATTAACATCAATACCGAACACATTTTTCGCAAATCTTGATCCTATAAGAAACACTTTAAAGAAAGTTGATCTTGAAGATGAGACTACCGAGGTTTTTGGCGTCGCCGATATAGAGCAGCTTTCGTGGAAGCAGATACTTGACGGATACTCATGTACCGAGTGCGGGAGATGTACTTCTGTTTGTCCTGCCAATACTGTAGGGAAGTCGCTCTCTCCGAGAAAAATAATGGTTGATATCAGGCGGCGGACAAAAGATAAAGCACCCCTTGTAGCTGCAGGAATATCCGAAGGAGAGCAGTTCGAGAAAACTCTAGTGCACGATTATATCTCTGACACGGAATTATGGGAATGCACCACATGCATGGCATGCGTGCAGGAATGCCCGGTGATGATAGAGCACGTAGAGTCAATCGTTGATATGAGAAGAAACCTGGTTCTAACCGAATCACAGTTCCCGCCAAATTTAAACAATGTTTTTAAGAGTCTAGAAACGAATTTTACTCCGTGGGCGTTTAATCAGGCTGACAGGGCGAACTGGGCCGAAGGAATGAACATAAAAACTATGGCCGAGGATCCGAACGGAGAAATTCTTTTTTGGGTAGGCTGCGCCGGTTCTTTTGATGAGCGGTATAAAAAAGTGACAAAAGCATTTGCTTCTTTAATGCAGAAGGCCAACGTTAATTTCAGGATTTTAGGCACCGAAGAGAAGTGCAACGGTGATACGGCAAGACGTCTCGGGAATGAATATCTTGCCCAGATGCTGATGCAGGAAAACGTGGAAACTCTTAACGGTTACGGAGTGAAAAAAATTGTTACTGCATGTCCGCATTGCTTTCATTCTCTGAGTAATGAGTACAAACAGTTCGGCGGAAATTTTGAAGTTATGCATCATTCGCAGATGATTTCAAAATTATTGAGTGAAGGCAAGATCGAGCTGAAAGACAACAGCCCTGAACAGAGAGTTACTTATCATGACTCATGTTATCTCGGCAGATATAATCATGTTTACGATTCGCCGCGCGCTTCACTTAATAGTGTGAAGGGACTGGAAATCTTAGAAATGAACAGGAACAAAAGTAAAGGATTCTGCTGCGGTGCCGGCGGCGGAAGGATGTTCCTTGAGGATGAGGAAGGCGGCAGAATTAACGTCGAACGCACAAAAGAAGCTCTAGAGACGGGAGCATCAACCGTAGCATCGGCATGTCCTTTCTGCATGACAATGCTGACAGACGGGGTAAAGCATTTCGATAAATCCGAAGAGGTAGAAGTAAAAGACATTGCAGAGATCGTTTTCGAAAATTCTAAATAACTTATTATCAAAAAACATCTTTAGGAGGTTTATTCATGGAAAAATTTGAAAACTTAGTTCAGGCAGTTAAGAACCTGGAAACTGACTTTGAAAAATTCTACATCAAAGGACAGGCCGCTGCCGGAACGCGCCTGCGTAAAGGTTTAAGCGATCTAAGAAAACATGCTCAGGAAATCCGCAAAGATATTCAGGAGGTTAAAGCGCAGAGGAAGACGGAAAAAGGCGCATAATTATAATTGTTACTTTTTTATTGGGCTGAATTAAGAAATTAATTCAGCCTTTTTTATATATGAAAATATTTCTAGCAATAACCGCATTCGTATTAATTCTGTTATTTGTTAACGGCATCGGCCGGAACAAACAACTTCAGACTCCCACAACAGCTGATTCTACAACTGTTATTTCAATATCGGCCGTAGGCGATTTAATGTGCCATTCCGTGGAATTCGATTACGCCGAAGCAGCGCCCGACAGTTTTAACTTCAATCCGTTCTTTAAAGAAATAACTCCGTACATCCGGAAAGCAGATTTTGCTTTCGGTAACCTTGAGACAGTTCTTGCCGGAGCAAAGGAAAAGTACTCGGGTTATCCGAACTTTAATTCGCCTGATGCTTTCGCCGAAGCGGTAAAAAATGCAGGATTTAATCTTGTAACAACTTCAAACAATCATGCTCTTGATCAAGGAGAAAAGGGTGTGCTGAGAACGCTTTCTGTGCTCAAAAAAATAGGACTTGATTATGCGGGTACGTACAGTACAGAACATGACGCTGACTCTTTAAGAATATTTAATATAAAAGGAATTAAGCTGGCGTTCCTTGCGTACTCTTACGGAACCAACGGACACAAGATTCCTACAGACAAAGACTACTTAATATCGATCATAGATACCAACAAAGTAAAAAATCGTATCGCGCTGGCCAGGCGCTCGGGAGCAGAAGTTGTGCTGGTATATTATCATTTCGGACAGGAGTATCAGCGGCAGCCTAATCAATTTCAAAAAGATATTGTCGATGCTACTATCCGAGCCGGAGCAGACTTGATAATCGCAAGCCACCCGCACGTAATCCAGCCGGTTGAGTTTTTTAAGACGGAAGGCGGAAGCCTGGATACCGGGTTAGTGGCATACTCGCTCGGAAATTTTATATCCAACCAGAGATGGCGCTATTCCGATGCGGGCGTAATAATTACACTTCACATAACAAAGGATTTTAAGAAAGATTCTCTATATCTGTCTGGAGTAACTTATCTTCCTACCTGGGTTTTTAAAGGCAGCACTGGTGCGGGAAGGAAATATTTAATTTTACCTGACGAACCTAATAGCTTTTCTGAATTACCTGAATTTTTGTCTTCTTCTGACAGAGCCCAGTTGAATCAGGCATTTTATGATACTAAAAAGACTGTTACAAAATACAGTAAAGAAATAAGACTTACCGATATTATTGACGCTCATCAAAAATAGCAGCTTAAACTTAGAATAAGGGGCACCTTTAACTATTTAATTATGTTTATGAGATAGGACATAAAATTAGATTCATTTTTTCGATTAAATTATATAGCTTTACGATATATTTATTCTAGGTTTTTAGCGATTTATGTAGCTTCTTTTTTTCCAACAGAATTTCTTTAACTCAAAATCTAAGGGCGGAGCGCTGGATCATGAGAAAAAAATATGCGGTAGTTGTTTCTCTAATCGGATTGATAATTCTATTCATTATTTACAAAACAACTTTCAATCATCCCAAAGTTGATGTGGTAAAAATTGAAAGGGGAAATCTTTTAACCGTAATTTATGCAACCGGTACGGTAACCGCAGATACAATGGCTACGCTACGGTGCGAAGCCGGCGGCATAGTAAATTTTGTGAAACCTCATGAGGGAAGCGCAGTTAGAAAGGGAGAGCTTCTCCTTAAAACTGACCAGGCAGATCAAGCGCTTCAGCTTCAACAATCTCAAAACGATCTTCAAACGGCGATAGTTGAGCTGGAGGAAAGCAGCCAAAATCTTGAAAGAAGCGTTAATCTGAACCGGACAAATACAATCACTAAAAAAGAATTAGACGACGCAAAAAGCGCATACAAACTCGCAAAACTTAAAGTAGAGCAAGAGAAAATATTAGTTGAGAAATCTAAAGAAAATTTATCGAAGACAGAAGTATATGCGCCTTTCAGCGGAATTATTGTCTCAGTTCAATCCAAACTCGGAGATAATCTTGAGCCCAACGGAAGATGTTTTGATCTGATTTCTCCTTCATCTATTTTAGTATCGGCAGAAGTGGACGAACAGGATCTTTCACGGCTGAGTCTTAATCAGAAATGCGTTGTCGCGTTCGATGCGTATTCGAGAGACAGATTTAATGGATACGTTTACCGGATCGTGCCTAAAACAAATGAAGATACTAAAACCAATGCGGTTTATATAAAATTAAAAGAAAAGCCGGCAAATCTAAATATAGGCATGACTGCTACAGTGAACATAGAAGCAGGCGTAAAGAAGGATGTTCTTCTGATTCCCAGAACTTCAATATTAAAACTGGGAAATTCCGAATATGTCTTTGCTGTTAGAGGCGGAAGATTAGTAAAAACAGAAGTGAAAGTAGGAGCCGGAAGCGGCGGAAAGTTTACAAATTTAATAAGCGGGAATTTACTGGAGGGAGATTTAATAGCGGAAACTCCGGAGGAACAGTGGACTGAGGGAATGAAGGTTGACGCGGTTAAGCGATGAAAGAACGTTTATACTTCATAATGTCGGTAGTAAAGAAGCATCTTCTGTTTAAGAAAAAACAGACTGTTCTTGTGATAGCGGGAATAGCAGTCGGCTCAATGGTTATGATACTTACCTTCGCGATTACAAACGGCATAATTTCAGACATAAAAAACAAGATAATAGAAGTATCTCCTCTTATCACAGTAAAAGGAGAAAAGGTAGAAGGGAAAGAAAGATTATTGATGAGTTCTTCGCCTTACTCGAAGGATAAATTTATAATCGTATCTCGAATTCCGCCGGATGATAAAAAGGAATTAAAACCCTACGGCGAAGTAGTATCGCTGCTTGATGACTTTAAAGATATAGATGCAGTTTCTCCGTACGTTTATTCAAGAGGAGTATTAAGATTCAGAACACTTACCAAGCCGTGTTTTATAAAAGGCATAATTCCAGCGCGCGAAAAGAACATAGCTAATCTCGGTAAGAAGATTGATTCCGGAAGCCTTGAAGAGCTTAATTACACTCCTAACGGAATATTATTGGGTAGCGGACTGGCAAAAAAATTAAAAGCTGAATATCACGATTTGCTGCAGCTTACCGGCGAGAACGGAAAGATTTATAACTTAATTGTGGTAGGGACTTTTACCAGCGGTTTCAGTGCGGTTGACGATAAAAATGTTTTCATTAATTTAAGGCTTGCGCAGGCAATTAAGGGATACTCAGAAAACGTTGTGTCAGCCATAGGCATACATACAATATCGTTGGGGGTGGTTGATAAAGTCGCAAACGAAATTCAGAATTTAACCGGTTACCAGACTGAAACATGGGAGCAGGCTAACGCGAATCTTCTTGAACTTTTCGAGCGCAACAATAATATAACATTATTTCTCGTAGTATTTGTTTTTATTGTCGCGGGGTTCGGAATATCCAACGTGCTCATAACAATTGTCTTGCAGAAAAGGCAGGATATCGCGATAATGAAATCGGTGGGATTATCTAAAAAATCAGTCATATTCATTTTCATCGCGGAAGGCCTAATTCTCGGCATAGCAGGCACCATAATAGGAGAAATTGCCGGGCATTTTTTAGCGAACTTTATTTCTACCATACCAATAAGTTTCGGCGACAGCGCCGTAGTTAAAAACGATCATCTTGTAACCTATCAAACCGTTATATCTTATAT
>JBJKTB010000126.1:0-11626 GCA_046703345.1 Ignavibacteriaceae bacterium | reverse complement strand
TAATATACATTATAACCAGATCGTTCCTCCTGCCGATATTAACGTAATGATGATAGCTCCCAAAAGCCCAGGTCATCTTGTAAGAAGAACATATCTCGAAGGAACAGGCGGTCCCTGTTTGATTGCTGTGCACCAGGACCCGAGCGGAGAAACAAAAAATTTAGCGCTTGCATGGGCTAAAGGAATCGGCGGTACAAAGGCCGGCGTGATTGAAACTAATTTTAAAGACGAAACCGAAACCGATCTTTTCGGCGAGCAGGCTGTATTGTGCGGCGGTTCAGCCGAATTAATAAAAGCAGGTTTTGAAACTCTGGTAAACGGAGGATATCCTCCAGAACTTGCTTACTTCGAGTGTATGCACGAATTGAAGCTGATCGTCGATCTTTACTATGAAGGCGGACTTTCAAGGATGAATTATTCAGTCAGCGATACGGCCGAGTACGGCGGAATGACAAGAGGTTCCCGCTTGATCACAGGCGAGACAAAAAAAGAGATGAAAAAAATTCTTGAGGAAATTCAGTCAGGCCAGTTCGCAAAAGAATGGCTCGACGAATATAAAGCCGGCCAGCCGCTGATGAACAAGCTAAGAAAGGAAAACAGCGAGCATCAGATAGAAAAAGTCGGCGCGAAGCTGAGAGAGATGATGAGCTGGCTTTTCAAGAAAAATAAAAAAGAAGAGGTAGGAGTATGAATTTGAAGATAGCCCTTCTGCCGGGCGACGGAATAGGTCCCGAAGTTGTTAACGCAGCCGTAGAAGTTATGAAGGCCGCGGCGGAAAAATTCAACGTTACTCTTTCTTTCAACGAGCATTTGGTAGGAGGCTGTTCTTACGATAAGCACGGAACGCCTCTTACCGATGAAGTGTTAAGCGCATGCTACGATTCAGACGCGGTTTTGCTCGGAGCAGTAGGCGGACCTAAATGGGAAGATCTTCCTCAGAACCTTAAACCGGAAGCCGCGCTGCTGAAACTTCGTAAGGCACTCGGACTTTATAACAACATCAGACCGGCTAAGGTTTATTCGGCGCTCCTTTCATCTTCGACTTTGAAGCCTGAAGTACTTGAAGGTACCGACATTATAATACTTCGCGAGCTTACGGGAGATGTATATTTCGGAGAACCGAGAGGCTTTGATGATAACCGAGGCTGGAACACAATGGTTTATACGCGCGAAGAAGTTGTAAGGATGGCTAAATATGCATTCGAACTTGCCCGTACAAGGGATAAGCGTGTTACGTCTGTTGATAAAGCAAATGTTTTGGACTGCTCACAGTTCTGGAGAAAGATAGTCCATGAAGTCCATCAGGATTACCAGGACATTGAATTGAAAGACATGTACGTAGACAACGCCGCGATGCAGATTGTAAGAAATCCGAAACAGTTCGATATAATTCTTACACAGAATTTGTTCGGCGATATTTTAAGCGATATCGCAGCGATGATTACCGGAAGTCTGGGAATGCTTCCTTCGGCAAGTCTTGGAAGCAAGTACGCGTTGTACGAGCCGGTACACGGAAGCGCTCCGGACATCGCGGGGCAGGGGAAAGCAAATCCGCTTGCAACAATTTCTTCGGTTGCGATGATGTTTTATCATTCGTTTCAGATGTATAAAGCTTCAGCATTGATCGAAGAGGCGATAGGCAAAACTTTGGATCAGGGATTACGTACAGCTGATATTTATTCTCCAGATTCCGTGCTGGTTTCAACCGCGCAGATGAAAGAGGCTGTTATAGAAAACTTTAATAAAGTATACGATGAGCAGGCTCTGGGCGTATTCACGCTCTGATACCGGAGCGGGTAATCAATGAGGAGCCAAAAGAAAAAATAATAATTTCCGAAAGGTGAATAAAGTGAACAATAGAGTGATCATTTTCGATACAACGTTACGCGACGGGGAACAGTCACCCGGTGCATCTTTAAATGTTTATGAAAAATTAGAGATTGCGCGTCAGCTAGAAAAGCTAAAAGTGGACGTTATCGAAGCCGGCTTTCCCGTATCATCCCCGGCGCAGTTTGAAGCCGTAAAAAGAATTGCCGGAGAAGTCGGCGCCGTAATAGCTGGACTAGCGAGGGCAAAAGAAATCGATGTTAAGTCGGCTTATGACGCTCTAAGAGAAGCTAAGAAATTCAGGATACATACATTCTCAAGCACTTCCGATATACATATCCTAGGAAAGTTCGGAGATGAAAGATACGGAAAGACGCTGGAGGAAAAGAGAAAAACTATTATCAAGATGTCGATTGATGCCGTCGCTTACGCGAAAACTTTTACCGACGATGTAGAATTTTCCGCGGAAGATGCCGGCAGAACTGACATAGGCTATCTCTCGGATGTTATTGAAGCGGCAATCGAAGCGGGAGCAACAACGGTTAACATTCCCGATACAACGGGATACACTTTTCCATCCGAGTTCGGCGCAAAGATTGCGGAGCTTAGAAAGAGAGTGAAGAACATAGACAAAGCCGTTATCAGCGTTCACTGCCACGATGATCTCGGACTTGCCGTGGCCAATTCGCTCAGCGGAATTGAAAACGGCGCGCGTCAGGTAGAGTGCACCGTTAACGGTATCGGCGAACGGGCCGGCAACGCTTCTCTTGAAGAGATTGTAATGGCCTTAAAAATCAGACCGGACATAAATAAATATTACACGAAGATTAAGACCGAAGAAATTTACAACGCCAGCAAAATGGTGTCGTCCTTTACCGGTATAATCGTTCAGCCTAACAAGGCAATTGTAGGTGAGAACGCATTTGCACACGAATCCGGCATACACCAGGACGGTATGCTGAAGAACAGACAGACTTACGAAATAATGTCGCCGGAGGCTGTAGGTGTTAAAAGCACGAAAATTGTCTTAGGAAGACATTCGGGCCGTCACGGATTAAAGTCAAGATTAAAAGAACTCGGTTACACTCTGCAGGAAAAAGAGCTGCAGGAAATTTACGATAAGTTCGTTCAGTTGGCGGATAAGAAGAAGGAAGTTTTCGACGAGGATTTAAGAGTGCTGATGGGAGACCAGGCTCATCCGGAAAAAGAAGAATATTACGAGCTCGACTATCTGCACGTAAATATGGGAACTAACTCAATCCCCACTGCCACTGTAAGAATAAATACCAAAGACGGACAGCTTCAGGAATCTGCGACAGGCGACGGCGCTGTGGACGCCTGCTTCAACGCAATAGAACGAGTACTTGAAATTAAACCGAAGCTCGAATCCTACAACGTCCGTTCGGTTACATCGGGAAGGCAGGCAATGGGCGAAGTGATTGTAAGAATCCGCGAATACGAACATTCGTTTACGGGCAGGGGAGTATCAACCGACGTAATCGAAGCAAGCGCAAAAGCCTATCTGCAGGCGCTTAATCAAAGGCATACTTATTTAAAATTAAAACTCGACGACGAGAAATTGAATCATTCATTATCCGATTTATCACAAGCAGTATAAAGGAAACAGAAAATGTCGATGACTATTACAGAAAAGATTCTGGCAAAAGCTTCGGGAAGAAACCGGGTTGAGCCGGGAGAAAATATATGGCTGAATGTAGATGTTTTAATGACGCACGATGTTTGCGGACCGCCAACTATAGGAATCTGGAAAAGAGAGTTCGGGGATAACGCAAAAATTTGGGATAAAGACAAACTGGTAATCTTTCCCGATCATTATATCTTCACAAAAAATCCGCAGGCGAACAGAAACGTTTCTATTCTCCGAGAGTTTGCCAGCGAATACGGCGTTGATAATTATTACGATGTCGGAACAGACAGATATAAAGGCGTTTGTCACATTGCTCTCGCCGAGGAAGGCTACAACCTTCCCGGTACGGTTTTATTCGGAACCGATTC
Source organism: Ignavibacteriaceae bacterium (assembly GCA_046703345.1). GTDB lineage: Bacteria > Bacteroidota > Ignavibacteria > Ignavibacteriales > Ignavibacteriaceae > FEN-1297. The sequence continues at coordinate 7,783 of JBJKTB010000126.1, read as the reverse complement.
GCATACGTGTACTTCCGGAGCGTTCGGCATGTTCTCAACCGGAGTAGGCAACACTGACGCGGCATTTATTCTTGGTACCGGTAAGATCTGGGAGAAGGTGCCCGAATCGTTAAAATTTATTTTCGACGGCGAGCTTCCGCCTTATCTGACAGCAAAGGATCTTATTTTGAAAGTTCTGGGAGAGATAACTACTGACGGAGGTACATACAGGGCGCTTGAGTTCGACGGCCAGGCGGTGTTCGATCTATCCATCGACGAGCGAATGACATTAACCAATATGGCGATTGAAGCGGGCGCGATGAACGGAATAATCGCCGCTGATTCGGTTACCGAAGCGTACGTTAAAGCGAGAACAAATAAACCGTATGAAATATTTCGCAGTGACGCCGATGCGAAGTACAAAGCTGTATACAAATTTGACGTTAGCAAACTTGAACCTTCCGTAGCAAAACCTCACAGTCCGGATAACTACGACACGGTACGTAATGTACAGGGAACCGCATTAACAAAATGTTATATAGGTTCGTGTACCGGAGGTAAATTAAGCGATTTTGTTTCCGCTGCAAAGCTGCTGTTCGGCAACAACGTGAAGGTACCTACATTCATCGTTCCGGCCAGCACACTCGTTGCAAAACAGCTTGAAGAAGAAACGATAAGCGGAGTTTCACTGAAGCAGATTTTTGAAACAGCGGGATGCGTAGTGGCCCAGTCTTCATGCGCTGCTTGTCTCGGCGGCCCGATGGATACAGTAGGACGTGCCACAGACGGTGAATCAATTATTTCAACAACAAACAGAAATTTCCCGGGTAGAATGGGAAGCAAAAAATCGGCGGTTTACCTTGCTTCACCGTTAACCGTCGCGGCTTCCGCGTTAGCAGGATCCATTGCCGATCCGAGGGATTTTTTGTAATTAATTAATTCCCCGCTGCTCAAATACGGGCCAGCGGGTTTTCCCTAAGTCCCTCTCCGAACGGGGGAGGGATCAAGGGCATAGGAATCAAATAAAAATTATTTTCGGAAAATTCAGTAAACGGAGAATCAATTTAAAATGGAAAAAATAATCAAAGGCAGGGCATTCGTACTGGGAGATAACGTAGACACTGATCAGATAATACCGGCAGAACATTTGGTATACAGTTTAACCGACAGCGAGGAATCTAAAAAGTACGGACATTTTGCTCTCTCCGGGGTCCCCCTTCCTCAATCTGGGTTACCAGGAGGGGGACTCCCTTTTATAAACGGCGATAATTATTTATCGGACTTTAATATAATTATCGGCGGCTCAAACTTCGGCTGCGGATCTTCACGAGAACACGCGCCGTTCGCATTACAGGTTGCAGGCGTTCAAGCTATTATTGCCGAATCATACGCAAGAATATTTTATCGCAACAGCGTGGACGGAGGCTTTCTGCTTCCTTATGAAACGCCGGAAAAATTAAATGATAAAATTAAAACAGGCGATCAAATTGAACTCGACGTTAACTCGAATGTTTTGAAGAATTTAACTTCGGACGAAACATTTAATCTTCGCTCACTCGGCGACATACTGCCTATTATTGAAGCCGGCGATATTTTTAAGTACGCACGACAGGCAGGAATGATAGCGTAAAAATTTTTATTAAAACTATTTGTAAAAAATAACCGGTAATAGGCATGGAAAATTCAATAGAACTATTTGATACTACTCTGCGCGACGGCACGCAGGGAGAAGGAATTAATTTATCCGTACAGGATAAATTACTGATTGCTCAGAAGCTCGACGAGTTCGGCATCGACATTATTGAGGGAGGATGGCCCGGGAGCAATCCGAGGGATGAAGAATTTTTTCAGAAGGCTCAGTCGCTTCAGCTGAAGCATGCTAAAATTTGTGCCTTCGGTTCGACGGCAAGATCGCTTGATAAGCTTGAATCGGATCCTAACCTGCTTGCTCTGTTGAAAGCAGAGACCTCGGTAGTTTCGATTTTCGGAAAGACTTGGAAGCTTCATTCAGAGAAAGGACTGGGCATTTCGGAAGAGGAAAACGAAGAACTGATTTACCGTTCGGTCAAATTTTTAAGGGACCGCGGCAGAACGGTAATTTATGATGCGGAGCATTTTTTTGACGGCTACAAAGATAATAAAGAGTTTGCTTTAAAAATGTTGAAAGCCGCTTCGAAAGCGGGTGCGAAAGTACTTGTGTTATGCGATACGAACGGCGGAACATTGCCTCACGAAGTGTATGACATCGTAATAGAGCTAAAAAATAAATTCGATACTCCAATAGGAATTCATACCCATAACGATTCTGAACTGGCTGTCGCAAATTCTTTGGCGGCAATTCAGGCCGGAGCCGTACACGTGCAGGGAACAATAAACGGCGTCGGTGAAAGATGCGGCAATGCAAATCTCTGCAGCATAATTCCGAATATCATACTCAAACAGAAAACAGAAACCAGATATAAAATTAATCTTGAACATCTTACATCTTTATCAAATTTCGTTTTTGAGATGATGAACCTTGTTCCCAATACGCGCGCGGCGTTCGTGGGTAAGTCTGCTTTCGCGCATAAGGGCGGAATACACGTCAGCGCAGTGCTGAAGGACAGCAGAATGTATGAGCATATAGAACCGGAATTGGTAGGAAACAAACAGCGTGTTCTTGTCTCTGATCTTTCCGGTCAGAGCAATATCCGCTACAAAGCTAAGGAACTGGGTATAGATTTATCGGGGCACGCAGAGTTGAGTAAAAAGCTGGTGAACTTTGTAAAATCACTTGAGTACGACGGATTTCAATTCGACGGAGCGGAAGCATCATTTGAGCTTCTTCTTCGTTCCGAGCTGAACGAGTTTACTCCGTTTTTTAGCGTACTAGATTCGAAAGTTAATGTAGTGTACGACAACAAGGGCGATTCCAGCGCCGAGGCGGTTTTGAAAATAGAAGTCGGCGGCGAAATTGAACATACCGCTTCCGACGGCGACGGACCTGTTAACGCGCTTGACAACGCTTTGAGAAAAGCGCTAACCAGATTTTATCCTGAAATTTCGATGATAAAATTAGTAGATTATAAAGTGCGTGTACTGAACGAAAAGGAAGGCACGGCAGCAAGAGTAAGAGTAATAATAGAGTCGAGCGACGGAACAGAATCATGGTCAACCGTAGGCGTCTCTGGAAATATTATTGAAGCTAGCTTTCAGGCGTTGAGCGACAGCATGAATTATAAATTATTTAGACTGCAAAGCGCCAAAGCTAAAGCAAGATTAACCGCCTGATAATCAGGAAGCAGAAAATATAATGAAGATAGGGCTTGTTCAGTATAATCCCGAAAGGGAAAACAAAAAAAAGAACAGAGAAAAATTAAATTCTCTTCTTTCTCATAATCTGAAGGAAGATAAGCTGCTCATATTTCCGGAGATGAGTCTTACTGGATTTACTATGAAAGCTTCTGGATTTGCCGAAGCTACAGATGGCGAAAGCTTCCGGTATTTCGCTGAAATTGCCGCCGGCAAGAATATACACGTCCTTTGCGGAATCATTGAGGAGGAAGAAGGAAAATTTTTCAATACTCTTCTTCATATAAACGGTGACGGCGAGTTGGTTAATAAATATCGAAAAATTCATCCTTTTTCTTATTCTACAGAAGACAAACACTATGTGCGCGGTGAAGAACCGGTAACTACTCTTATTGAAGGATGGAAAACAGGATTATCTATCTGCTACGATTTAAGATTTCCTGAGCTCTACAGAAATTACGCGAAAGTAAAATCGGATTTAATGATTGTAATTGCGAATTGGCCGGACACAAGGATTGAACACTGGCGGACGCTTTTAAAAGCCAGGGCAGTGGAGAACCAATGTTATGTTGCCGGAGTTAACCGCGTCGGCAACGATCCTAAACTTCATTACAACGGATACAGCAGCGTATTCGATCCGATGGGTAATGAGATAATCTCCTGCGCGGATGAGGAGAAGGTTGTTACTGCTGAAATATCTCTGCAAAATGTTGAGGAAGTAAGAACTAGGCTTCCGTTCCTCAACGACATATTCCTGATTTAAAAATATTTAACATATTTCTATACCGACATAATGCAGGGATTCTTATAACTTGGCCAAGGTTGAAAAAATTATTAAGGCAATAATTCATTTATAGCTTGATAAATTCTTAAAAAAATATAAATTACCTAAGTTTATTCTAAAATATTAATTGATATCCTTAAATAATTAAGTCTGACCCGAATAAACCGAAAATTAATATGCATGAATATTCAAAATATGAAATATTTCTTTAATCCCTGTTCCAAAGGAGTTTCTGTATGAAGCGAGAAGAAAACGTTGAAAGAGTGGAGATCAATCATCCGGCAGATAATCAGGCCGGCACTTGCGGTATGTACGATCCGCAGTTTGAACACGATGCATGCGGCATGGGATTCGTTGCTAATGTAAAGGGGAATAAATCAAGAGATATAATTGATAAGGGCTTAGAGATACTGAAAAACCTTGAGCATAGGGGAGCTGTAGGTGCGGATCCTGAAACCGGCGACGGTGCAGGAATTCTTATTCAGATGCCGGATGATTTTATGAGAAAGGTTGGCTCGGAAAATAATATTAAACTGCCTAAAGAAGGACGATACGGAGTGGGCATGATTTTTCTGCCGCAAAATCCGATTCACAGGAAAGCGGCCGAAAATATAGTTGAAAAAATTGTTATCGACGAGAACCAAAAATTCCTCGGATGGAGAGATGTACCGGTTGATCCCAGTGTACCCGGATTAGGGGCGCGCTCGACACAGCCTTTCATAAGGCAGTGTTTTATTGAAGCCGATAAGAAAATTAAAACGCAGGATGAATTTGAGCGTAAGCTTTATACCATAAGAAGAATAATCGATCATAGAATAAGAGTTGAAATTAAGGCCGACAGAAGCAAGTATTATGTGCCGTCTTTTTCCAGCAAGGTATTAATATACAAAGGTATGCTTCTGGCAGCGCAGGTTACCGCTTACTATAAAGATCTCAGCGATCCTGATATGAAATCCGCTATGGCTATGATTCATATGAGATTCTCGACTAACACTTTTCCAACATGGGATCTTGCTCATCCGTTCAGAATGATAGCCCATAACGGCGAGATAAACACTCTTAAAGGAAACAAGAACTGGATGGCGGCAAGACAGGCGGTGATGGAATCGCCTTTCTTCGGAAAGGATCTGAAAAGGATGCTCCCGATTATTATGGACGGACAGAGTGATTCGGCAACATTCGATTCAGTGCTTGAACTTCTGGTTTTAAGCGGCCGGAGCCTTCCTCACGCTATGATGATGATGATTCCGGAAGCATGGTCTAAGAACGATTTAATGGATCCTGACAGAAAAGCGTTTTACGAATATCATGCTACGATGATGGAACCTTGGGACGGTCCGGCAGCAGTTGTATTTACTGACGGTTCTATAATCGGTGCTACACTGGACAGAAACGGCCTGCGTCCCGCGCGCTACGTAGTTACCAAAGATGACCTGGTTGTACTAACTTCCGCAGCCGGTACATTCAGCGTTGACGCTGAGAACGTTGCCAAGAAAGGAAAACTTCAGCCGGGAAAGATGTTCCTACTTGATTTGACACAGGGCAGAATTATAGACGACGAAGAAGTTAAGAAAGAAATCGTTACGGCCAAGCCATACAGGAAATGGGTTAACGAGAACATGATAAAATTAACACATCTTCCCACTCCTGATTCTATTTATAACGCAGATTTCTCCACTCTTCATACGCGCCAGAGAATATTCGGCTACACAAAGGAAGATATCAATCAGGTGATGCTGCCTATGGCTTCTGCAGGACAGGAAGCTATCGGTTCAATGGGCACCGACGCTGCGCTTGCGGTATTATCAGAAAGGCCGCAGATGCTTTTCAGGTACTTCAAACAGCTTTTCGCGCAGGTTACAAATCCTCCCATCGATGCTATTCGTGAAGAGCTTGTTATGGAGCTTACCACGTATGTCGGTCCGGAACAGAATCTTCTGGCTGAAACTCCTCTTCACGCGCACCGCTTGGAACTGGAGCATCCCCTGCTGTCGAATTCACAACTGGAGAAGATAAGGCACATCGCTAAAGGTCATTTTAAATCTGTTACGATTCCGCTGCTATTTAACCCGCATGTAAGGCACAATATGCGCGAGCGGCTCGATCAGATATGCACCGAAGCCGTGGATGCTGTAAAGCAGGGTATTTCATTAATCATTCTTTCAGATAAAGGACTTGATGAAAATTGCGCGGCTATTCCGAGTCTGCTTGCAACATCCGGCGTTCATCATGCATTGCTGCGGTCCGGATTAAGAACCAGAACAGGAATCATAGTTGAGAGCGGCGAACCGAGAGAAGTTCATCATTTTGCGCTGCTATGCGGCTACGGCGCTAACGCGATAAATCCTTACATGGCTTATGAAACGATAGCATTTCTTTCGGAGAAAGGTTTCCTCCCGGAAGTAAAAGATTATAAAACAGCTAAGGCGAATTTTGTTAAAGCCGTAAGTAAAGGACTGTACAAGATTTTCAGCAAGATGGGTATAAGTACTCTGCAGTCGTACTGCGGTGCTCAAATATTTGAAGCCGTTGGACTAGATTCAGAAATAGTTGAAAATTATTTTACCGGTACACCAACAAAGATAGAAGGTTTAAGTCTCGAGATGCTTGAGGAAGAAACTATACGCAGGCACAAACACGCTCTTAATCCGCAGATTGATCAGAGCACTCTCGATGTCGGCGGGCTTTATCACTACAGAAGAGACGGCGAACATCATCTTTGGAATCCGCTTACAATTTCTAAGCTTCAGCTTAGTACAAGACGCGGCGATTACAAAACATTTAAAGAATACACGGATCTTATTAACAGTCAGAACAGAAAACGTGTAACGTTAAGAAGTTTGTACGAACTGGATAAAAGCGGCGAAAAAGTTCCGCTTGATGAGGTGGAGCCGGCAAAGGAAATAGTAAAGCGTTTTGCTACGGGCGCGATGAGCTTCGGTTCTATTTCCTGGGAAGCTCATACTTCGCTGGCCGTTGCTATGAACAGGATAGGCGGGAAATCAAATACCGGCGAAGGGGGAGAAGACTCCTCGCGGTTCATTGCTCAGGAAAACGGCGACAGTATGAGATCAGCAATTAAGCAGGTTGCTTCCGCTAGATTCGGAGTAACGGCTAACTATCTTGTTAATGCCGATGAGCTTCAGATAAAGATGGCGCAGGGCGCTAAACCGGGAGAAGGCGGTCAGCTGCCGGGATTTAAAGTTGATAAGATCATCGGAAGAATAAGGCACAGCGTTCCGGGTGTTACGCTTATAAGTCCTCCTCCTCATCACGATATATATTCGATAGAAGATTTAAAGCAGCTCATTTTCGACTTAAAAAATATTAATCCCAAAGCGAGGATAAGCGTAAAGCTTGTTTCCGAAGTAGGAGTAGGAACGATAGCTGCGGGAGTTGCAAAGGCGCACGCAGACCATATTCTAATAAGCGGGCACGACGGCGGTACCGGCGCAAGTCCTATTTCATCGATACAGTACGCAGGCACTCCCTGGGAACTCGGGTTGAGTGAAACTCATCAGACTCTGCTTCTCAACGGATTGCGAGACAGAGTATGTGTTGCCACCGACGGCCAGATTAAGACCGGAAGAGACGTTGTAATCGCGGCTCTTCTCGGTGCCGAGGAATTCGGATTTTCCACCGCGCCTCTCGTCACCCAAGGCTGTATTATGATGAGGAAATGTCATCTCAACACATGCCCGGTAGGAGTGGCGACGCAGGACCCCGAAC